>NZ_JAUBTK010000227.1:0-1014 GCF_036702455.1 Microcoleus sp. D2_18a_D3 | reverse complement strand
GGCAATTAGTTTCTACCCGTTCCCCCCCGAATGTCAAGCCTGATTTTGTTAAGAAAGATGTGAGTAAGGCATAGCTTCTTAAGGGGGGTTAGGGGGGATATCCAAATTGTTGCAAACATTAATAAAATTAATATTACACCTTTTTTGAAGCCCTTCTCTTCCACCACAAACCCATTCCAGCAGCCACCAACGTACCCACAGCAGTCATGGGTTCCGGTACAGGTTCATACTCATAAATTGCACTAACTGTAGTGTTAGCCACAACCTTACCCCCAAAACTACCTCTAGCCGGACTCCCCAGAATTTGAGTTAAACCAGTTGTCGCCACGCCAGCAGTAAAAGTATCACCATCGCAGCCAGTTAAAGCACTTAAAAACTGCGGCAAATCATAACTCTTCGACACAGTACCAGAAGCCGAACCGGTAACACTCCCTGTACCGCCACTAGCAATCTTCGTTTCCGGCGGACTTGCTAACACACTCAAAGTCAAATTCGGGTCTACCTTTAGCAGCGGAATATTCACAGCAATATTTGCATTAGTCGTCGCCGTTCCCATAAAATCTCCCGTTAAAGGAGTAATGCTAACACTGTTATTAACAGTAGATTGAACCCTAACATAAGCCCTTAATAGCGTCCCTAAGAGCGAATTAAACTTGGGCAAAACCACATTCGTGCTGCTATTTAACGGCTGCGAACCCAGATCCACAGTATAAGTTTGAGTTAGAGTAGCAGCTTGTGCAGAAAAACATTGACTGACAACAGCAAAACTCAAACTTCCGCCAACAATGCCCAACTTTTGATAAACATTCATTTCAGTAAACCCCTAAAATAATCAAATTGAATTTCGTGGCACGGGCGGGACGCCCGTGATTAATCTACGGTGAAAAACTCGGAATATTTAACAAAACCCAATTTCCAATCAAAGACATTAAGTAGGGGGCGTTGCTGAATCAAGGTATGAATGCCCCAGGAATGGGAATATCGTCAAACTTCAAGTAATGTATTAATAACTTA
>NZ_JAUBTK010000226.1:0-1035 GCF_036702455.1 Microcoleus sp. D2_18a_D3 | reverse complement strand
ATTAGAGTCGATGCCTGTGTTACCACAGGACACCTCTCCTTCAGAACGCGGACGTGCAGCTTTCACTGCATCCGGCTCCTAGTCTGACACCTAATAAGTCGGGTTTAACCCGCTGTTCGGACTCTCACCTGACCGTGAACGGTCTGATGCTGGTGACATTCACGATGTAGAACTTCCAAATTTATAGGTTTCCAATTGTCATGGTTGCCGTCGATATGGTGTAGTTCTGCAATATCACCTGACATGAACGATAGATTACATTCTGTACATTTGTGATTCTGTTTCTTGAGAAGTCGTGCCGTTATCCCATCGTAGTGAGCATTCTCTCGTTTTGACCAGTAAACAAAATCGCCATCATAGGGTGATTTATCTCCCTTGACAATGACAAACTTGCAGGCTGACCAACTAACCGCAGGAATTGCTCTTTTTATAACCTTATTGGTTTGATAACGGTTGTATCTTCCTTGTTTCCGAATGAATTTCCATAACCAATAGCGCAGTGACCACAGGTTGTGTTGACTCAGATCGCAGAATCTATGGTAATTTCTCCACCCTCTTACCACCGAACCACACTTGTTAATTCGATGTTCGAGAGTGAAACGACTATCTTTTATCACTTCTTTAACTTTTGCCTTAATGCTAATTGTAGCTTTTTGACTTGGTGTTGAAATGAATTTACCATTGGGTTTAACTGAGAAGTTCCACCCAAGGAAGTCGAAACCATCTGTACTATGTACGACTTTGGTTTTGGCTTCTTTAACTTTTAATCCTCTTGTTTCCAAGAATTTATCAATGTGTCCTCGGAGGGGTTCAGGGTCGTCTTCTGGTTTCAGAATAAACACAACGTCATCCGCATAACGAAATCCAGTAATAGTGTCTATGTATCTGCCACCATTTCTGATTTTTAATCTGACCTCATGACCAACATTTTCTAATCCGTGAAGGACTATATTTGCTAGTAATGGGCTGAAAACTCCCCCTTGGGGCGTACCGGATTCGGATGAAGGAAATTCTCCTCTGACTCCAGCTTTTATT
>NZ_JAUBTK010000225.1:0-1072 GCF_036702455.1 Microcoleus sp. D2_18a_D3 | reverse complement strand
GGGATGCTCTATCTGCCCATTCTTGTAACTTTTTGATGCCTTCTCTTGTTCCCCACTTTTAGACCTGAATCCTTACGCTTTTATTATCAGGAAACTTGTGCCAAAACTATGGAAAGGGGCTTGTGTAGTGATGGATAATTGTCCCATTCACTTGGGAGAAGAAGTGAAAAAAGCGAGCGAAAAAAAAGGGGCAAGATTAATATACTTATCACCTTATTCACCAGATTTTTCACCAATTGAAAATCTGTGGTCAAAACTTAAAATCATTCTCCGTTCTATCAAGACTACTAATTATCAAGAATTAGCAAAAGCACTCTTAGTTTGCGTTCGGTCAGGTTACATCGTCAAATATTTTTAACTGGTTTACACACTGCTGTTATTGTACCTCATCTTTCGCTCGAAAGGCTATATCATCTTTAAAACTATCTAATCGCTCCGGAACACCATGAATACTCCAATAAGCAACTTTTCTGAGAGAACATCCAATTAGTTCAGCAGTTTGAGCTTGTGTATTTCCGTTATTTAGTAACAAAAAAATTAAGGCTATGAAGCCGAATGTCTGGATGATCATGCTCTTTTAATACTTGTTGAAGAGTTTCCTTTGTTTCGGAACTTAGAAAATTTTTAGCAGGCATTCACTTTTTCTGAATATCATTATGTTATATTATACCAATATGCGTTTTAAATGCACAACAGCTTACTGTACCTCATAACATCCGGAAGTGCTGTATCAATTTTCTGACGGGGTTGTCGCCCCGTCAGCGTGAACACTCTCGTTACGCCCTCCAAGTTCTTTAAAGCCCTTATGCCCATAAAAAAAATGCTCCTACATCAATCAGAGGAGCTTTTGTTTGTATATTGTCAGCGGCATCGAGATATTTTCGCTCGGCAGTGAGGGGGCAAATATCTTAGCCACATGGGCATTTAACAAGCGAGTTCGGGATGGAATCGGATTGGTGCAACTGCGTCTTTTGACAGACAAAAAAAATAAGGGTAAAAAAATAAGGGTAAAAAACCCTGAAGACTGCAGAGAATTAAGTCATCATGATCACCATGTAGAAAGAGAGGTCAA
>NZ_JAUBTK010000224.1:0-1074 GCF_036702455.1 Microcoleus sp. D2_18a_D3 | reverse complement strand
CTCTCAATCTTGATTTTTTTGACGAGGTTAATAGTGCTTTAAGCTTTCAAACTATTCTTTTTTCTAGGTTCAGTTTTTTACCTTTCTTTTGACCTTTAGTTCGCGGTTGTTTGAACCGCTTCCCTTCTGGCGCTTTATTAATGTATCAACTCTCCCCCGAGTTGTCAAGCGTTTTGTGAAAATATTTTTGACTTTTTTTGAACCTATACACAGTAAGGGTTTCGACACTTATGACCTGCTCCGGTCTCCCCTGGCTGACTCCTCTTTTAACTATGGGGTCTTTTTTTGGGCCAAAATACGGCTTTGGGGCAGACTATCTCCCGCCCATGGGTAGAAGAAGTGCGATTCGTTGAAACGTGAATCACGGTGAAAGCCCGTACATAGCGTTTCCAGCCACAAGGCTGAACTCTCGGTTTGATAAGGGTGTAAGTCCCTTCTGCCAGACTGAGGTATGACTCCCTATCTGCCCACACCGACCAAGCTCGATTCTTGGAGAGTGAAGCTGGGAACAGGACGCAATCAGGTGCGACTCGTTCTAGAGCGAATACATAACTCTAGGTGAGAACGTCAAGGCAGAACCTTGAAAATCTCATAACTGGTTTACGGATGAAGGTGCAAGTCCTTCACTGTAAGGGATACAGTTACTCCCTATCTGCCCACAATGACCGAACTCGGAATTTCGGAGGTTGAAGCTGGGGACAGGGCGCAATCTAGAGCCTAAGCAGATACGGCACACTGGCGCTAATGGAGAGACAGCATGGTTAAAAATGACCTCAAAAAGCGTCTTACGTCCAATCGGTAATCTGAAATAAAAATACCGACTTCACATCCTAATCTCGCGGCAATGTCTGATTGTTAGCCGTTATCCCATGAGATGGATGTAGGCGAATTGGTCAAACCTAAACTGTCAAACAATCTGTAAACCGGAACGAGGAAAAACGGACTAAGGGTCAAGGGGATGTCGAACCCCGACGTAGGCTGGACGAGCAGCGGAACTCCCTGAGTTCGGGTAGGACAGACCGGCGCGACCTGAACTGGTCGTTTAGTAAGGAGAGCCTACTCTCCTAATGGATT
>NZ_JAUBTK010000223.1:0-1080 GCF_036702455.1 Microcoleus sp. D2_18a_D3 | reverse complement strand
AAAAGACAGAACCCATGAATATCAGGGGGGCGTAATTATCGGACAGGGCTACAGTACAATTGCCTGGATACCTGAAGCTCATGGAAGTTGGGCCTTACCCCTACTCCATGAACGAATTAGTAGTGGGTCTTCGCCCATACTTCAAGCAGCTTCCCAACTCAAACTTGTCTGTCAACAGAGCGTCAACCCAGTATTAGCAGTCTTAGATCGAGAATATGGCAATGCAACTTGGGTATTAGCCCAAGCAGATATTCAAGCTGATTGCTTAATGAGAGTCCGAAAGAATGCCTGGAAAGTGGTCGGCACCACCAGCCTATAGTGGTCGCGGTAGACCACGGAAACACGGGTTCAAAATGAGACTCAATGACCCAACCACATGGCTCGAAACGGATACTGTGATTGAAATTGATGAACATCCACAGTTGGGACAAGTCCGAGTCAGTCAATGGCTTGACTTACATTTTTATCGTGCGCCGGGACATCCTGTTAATTTAATCCTCGTCGAAAGAATGAATCCCATGTCAAGCGGTCAGCCGTTTCCACCCTTGTGGTTGGTTTGGGTGGGAGAACGAACTCTACCCTTAGAAACTGTTTGGTTTAAGTATTTACGACGTTTTGGAGTGGATCATTGGTATCGGTTTGCTAAGCAACGATTACATTGGACATTGCCTAACTTGAGAACTCCCGAACAATCTGAGCGTTGGAGTGATTTAATGCCATTGATGAGTTGGCAACTCTGGCTGGCTAGGGATTTAGTTCTCGAACATCGACTGCCTTGGCAGTCTGCTACGATCGATTTAACTCCTGGACGTGTTGCCCAATCAATGTTATCGGTTTTAGTTGACATTGGTACTCCTACGAAACCACCTAAACATAGGGGAAAATCTCCTGGCTGGGAAACAGGAAAGGTACGGACTAAGGCACCGCGATATCCCACTGTCAAGAAACGGGTTTCTCGACGCAAAAAGTCTTCAAGATTAGTTGTTTAATCTCCTCTCTTTTGAGTTTTTGAGCAATAACTTGCCTTCTGTTGAAAGGCAGCTACTTTTAGATGCGATCGTTTTTTAGTCTAAACTCCAG
>NZ_JAUBTK010000222.1:0-1108 GCF_036702455.1 Microcoleus sp. D2_18a_D3 | reverse complement strand
ATTGTCATCTGCCTCATACCATAATAAAAGTAATCTTTCAAGTACACCTTATACCAAATTAGATGCTCTTACCCTGGGTAGGTAGGGTAGGGGTAGGGGTTAGATATCGCTATCTACTATTACCTCTGGTAATCGAATACGCTCGATATCTAGATGTAAGTAGTGCTCCGTAATCACATCGGGAGAATTCCCTACCAATCGAGCAAGTTTGTGGATAGGAAAGTCATTATTAGCGTGATAACTAATCATTGTGTGCCGTAATTGATAGGGGATTCGATAGCGTATGCCAGTTCCCTCTATAACAGTTTTCCAGACAACATTTAAAGCGTGCTGATTGATTGCCTTACCTCTGTCGTTTAAGAAAACATATCCCGCACGGTGGGGGATTGATTCAAGCAATTCTCTTAATTCCTGATTAATCGGAAAACTCCGTTTAAGTTCAGTTTTAGTGTTTTGCTTTTGTACAATTGTCCCACATGAATCTACTTGAGCCTCGCAAAACAGTATTGACTTTTTTTGAAAACTTACGTTCTCCCATTTCAACGCGATTGCTTCACTTGGCCTACAACCTGTTAGCCAGCAAAAATATACATATTTGTAATACTGCTGGTGCTTACCTTTGAATCGTGAGTAAGTGTCATTTTTAAGTGCGTCAATAATTTGATACACTTCTGCCACGCTATAAATGTCAATCTCTTTTTTTTCTTTTTTACCTGACTTTAACTTGATTGATTCAAGTGCGTCCCTGTACTCAATGCCCCATTTTCGAGATATAGTACCTTGCTTACTAGACCAATCAACCGCCGCAACTAAGTGCATAAACCATTTTTTGCTGGTTGTAGCAGAACGTTTAGTGTCGGAAAAAATCCAAGCAATGACTTGAGTTTTATCTTCTAATCGTTTGTGCGGACATCTTTCTATTAAGCGAGATACTATTGATATCTCATTAAGAATGTATGTTTTTTCCCAGTGTTGCATTGAGACATTAAAGTCTACATACTTTTGCCACAAAACAGAAAGTTCGTTTTTTTGGCTCTACCGAACCTAGTATGTAAAAAAGTTAATAATTTTTATAAAAATTAACTACTATAAAATACAAAGATTAGGC
>NZ_JAUBTK010000221.1:0-1140 GCF_036702455.1 Microcoleus sp. D2_18a_D3 | reverse complement strand
ATACCATTTTTTTAAAGATGTGATAGAGATAAAGCCTGTAAAATCCAGGACCATCCGGTGAGAAATCCAATGACGCGATCGGTGAAAGATGCTAAAATTTCCTGAACTTTTGTGCGAAGTTCATCAAGATTACTAAACACCGACCAAGCTAAGAAATTTTTGAGATATTCCCACACTCTCTCTGTGGGATTTACTTCGGGACAAGCCGGAGGTTGAAACAGTAAAATAATATTGTCTGGTAAGTCAGATGAGTCTAAATTATGAGCGGGTGCGTTATCGACTTGAATGATGTGTAATTCATCGGGATATTGTATTGACAAAAGTTGCAAATATGCTTCAAAACAAACTTTATCTAAATGTGAAAACTCCCAAAAAAAACTTTTGCCAGTAGAAATCGATACAGCCCCGTATAGCCAAAAGCACTCAAATTTCCATTGGTGCTTACCGGGCGGGCTTTACGCCGAAAAGAGTTAGCTTTCGCCTCCGAATTGTATGCAACCCTAATCGAGTTTCATCGCTGCACCAAAAGTTGACTTTTTTATATTTGTTTACTTGAGGTGAAGCTCTCTCCAGTAAAGATTTTATTTGGTAGTGCAAGGTATTTTTGAAGTCATTAATTGCCGTAGCTTTTTGAGAGATACTTCGAGGTCTCGGAATTTTTAATTTACTTTTAAATTCACCTTTCGTTAAAGAATATACAGCCGAATAACTACTGGCTATTCCTTTGATTAACCAGAGCCATAACCGAACTTCTTGGTAACTGCAAAATCCTTCGGGATCTCTCAATTCTTGTTGCAATAAAGCGGCTACTTCAACTGAGAACTTTTTTGGGCGACCAAAAACCTGCCGATTTTTTAATAAATTTTCCAGACCGCCTTGTTTGTATTGAAAGAGCCAGCGATGAATTGTTGCCTCACCTTTACCTAAAACTGCTGCTACTTCTCGCACAGTTGATACTTGTTTCGATTGGAATAAATAAAGCATTTGTACTTTATTGTAGGCAAGGATTCTTGTTTGTTTCTTAAGAATCATTTGCAAATATTCTACAGATTCGGTAATTTTTATGTTAGGGCGACCAGACATTTTTATTGGCTCCTTTACTTCTTACATAAGTCTATCACATCTTTAAAAAAATGGTAT
>NZ_JAUBTK010000220.1:0-1144 GCF_036702455.1 Microcoleus sp. D2_18a_D3 | reverse complement strand
TGAGCTACATTTTACCTGCTGAAGTTGAAACGCTCCGTTTACAAGGCACCGCACTGCTTAACGGCACCGGAAATACTCTAGCCAACACTATTGTAGGCAACACCGCGAATAATGGCATCAATGGCGGTACCGGAGCCGACCAACTTACAGGCGGATTGGGTAACGATATCTACACTGTGGATAATGTAGGAGATGTCGTCACGGAACTTGCAGCTCAAGGAACCGACGAGGTGCGCTCAACCGTGAGCTACATCTTACCTGCTGAAGTTGAAAACCTAATTTTAACAGGCACCGCACTGCTTAACGGCACTGGAAATAGTCTAGCCAACACTATTATCGGCAACACCGCCAATAATGGCCTCAATGGCGGTACCGGAGCCGACCAACTTACAGGCGGATTGGGTAACGATATCTACACTGTTGATAATGTAGGAGATATCGTCACGGAACTTGCAGCTCAAGGAACCGACGAGGTGCGCTCAACCGTGAGCTACATCTTACCTGCTGAAGTTGAAAACCTAATTTTAACAGGCACCGCACTGCTTAACGGCACTGGAAATAGTCTAGCCAACACTATTATCGGCAACACCGCCAATAATGGCCTCAATGGCGGTACCGGAGCTGACCAACTTAGAGGCGGAGCGGGTAACGAGATCTACACTGTGGATAATGTAGGAGATATCGTCACTGAACTTGCAGCTCAAGGAACCGATGAGGTGCGCTCAACCGTGAGCTACATCTTACCTGCTGAAGTTGAAAACCTCCGTTTACAAGGCACTGCACTGCTTAACGGCACCGGAAATACTCTACCTAACATCATCACCGGCAATACCGCTAATAATATCCTTAATGGCGGTACTGCAGCCGACAGACTTATAGGTGGATTGGGTAACGATATCTACGCTGTGGATAATGCAGGAGATGTCATCACTGAACTTGCAGGTCAAGGAACCGACGAGGTGCGTTCAACCGTGACCTACAGCTTACCTGCAAATGTTGAAACCCTCCGTTTAACAGGCACCGCACTGATTAACGGCACCGGAAATACTCTAGCCAACGTCATCACTGGCAACACCGCTAATAATACGCTCAACGGGGGGGGCGCTCAAGATATTCTAACGGGTAGTACGGGTGCAGATACTTT
>NZ_JAUBTK010000219.1:0-1196 GCF_036702455.1 Microcoleus sp. D2_18a_D3 | reverse complement strand
TCGTCACAGACCAATGCTTGCACTATCGGCCAGTCACTTTGGCTGTGATAGGCGGCAATGGCTGCTGCTTCAAGTAGGCGATTGAGCTGAATTGAACCTAGTTTTGGCAGGTGGTGGTTGATCTCCTCGATAAAACTTGTCTCCCCCAACAGGATTGATTGAGGCAGCTTGAGAAGACCCGCTATAATTTTCTGAGGAATGTTGAAGGTTTTCAGCAGAGTGAAAGCTTCTTCATTGAGAAGAAACTGTCGCTCAATTCCTCCAAGTAAAACATCAAGCACTGTCAGCCGATCTTTCTTTTCGGTGGTGGCATAGACCGTATACCAAGGGTTACACACTATATTACAGGTTTGATTATTACCGGCTACTCGAGCCGCTGTCTGATCGAAGTGCTGCCAAGGAGAACTTTCAAGACCCGCAAGGTAAACTTCTACTTTCTCCGTCTCAAAAATTTCTCCATTCTTAATTAGCAGGTTTGACACTTGACCTGCGGAAATGGATATTCCTATGTTGGACAAGAACTCCTGTAGCTTGGCTTCGGTCATATTCCCCTGAAAGTACTGACTGACGATCAAAGCTTTGAGCCCCGGACCAAATTGACCTTCATAGCCTGCTGGGACTTCTGCTAGATAAGTCTTGCCCAAAGAGGGCGAATAGTATTTCTCTTTGCGAAACAATACATTGTCGGTGGTAATTTTAATGTCCTGAACTATGACTTCTTCATAGCCTTTAAACTCCGCGTCAGGTGGCAGTTGTTCTAATGAGACTTTCAGAACTTGCTCTCGGTCAATCTTAATAAATTCGTTTTTTTTACCTTTCTTATGCGCTTTCGGTTGGTGACGTTCCTGTTCCGAAGAGTGGTTCTTTTTATCTTCAGGCTGGCCATTGGCTTTGATCTTTGGTTTGCCCTGCTCCCCTTTCAGACGATTATTTTCATCCCTTAATCGCTGGTTATCTGCCGGGAGTTCTTTGACTTTTGATTTTAGCTGCTCAATGGCATTGAGCAGGAGTTTAAAGCTTTCGCGCACTTGCTCATCACCTATCGTCTCCGGGTCAATCGTGGCCAAGAGGGATTCGGCGGTTGAGTCGGTGAGCGGTTTTTGGGTCATGTTTGATATTTTATCAGAATTGTTGGCAATTGGGCTCATTCATTAGTTCGCCTGGTCATACCTTCCCCCTATTTATTGAGCAGATAC
>NZ_JAUBTK010000218.1:0-1223 GCF_036702455.1 Microcoleus sp. D2_18a_D3 | reverse complement strand
ACTTCAAGGCGACTGAAGTCGCTACCGCTTTCCTACCCAAGTCTGTCGCCAGGGGCTTCTCGCTCGTTTTTTGGTGAACGGGAAAGAAAAGACCAGAAGAAATCAAGCTCAATTCCCAATTCCGCTAGCATCCTCCTGGTAAAATTGAATCACCCGTAAATACTCAACTATCATTCAGTTTTTCGACTGACAGTTAACAGTCAACAGTCAACAGTGAACAATAATTCCGGTTGCACCGGAATTAATATTACCAATTACCCATTTTGATTATGCAAACCCCACCTCCTCCATCAATTACGCCCCGCCAGATGAATCTGCTGAGGATTGTTGCTTCTATGGCCTGGGCTGACGGCCAACTCGCGACAGAAGAAGTTAATTTAATGCTCGATCGCTTTTGCGGTTTGTTTGCCCCTGATACCGACGGACAACAAATGCAACAAGAACTGCGGGATTACGTCATGCAAAATATCCCCCTTGACGAGTTGTTCGGCCAACTAGAAACTCAAGATGAAAAGGAATTAGTCCTGCAACTCGGCTATGAAGTGATTTCATCTAGTTCTCGCACTCCCGATGAACCAAAAATTAACGCTGAAGAAGCCGCAGCTTATCAAAAATTAGTGCAGTTGCTCAATCTTCCAGAGGATGCGGTCAAGCGTATTGAAGCTGAATCATCGGCGGGAGATACTTCGGAGGGATTTGTCGAGAAGATGGCTCAAAAATTAGAAAAGTTCATCAAAGGTTAATTTAGGACTTGTGCGCGCTTTGCTTAGAAACCCGGTTTCTTCCTAGATTTCTCGTTACTAAACCTGGAATTTTTCCTAGAAACCGGGAATAAGCCCCCCATGCGTAAGTCTTGTTAGGTAAGTATCGGAATAATAAGTTTATGAGTGCAACTATTTACAACTAAAGCTTAAGGGAAACAAACCGGATTGTGACTCCCAATTTCCTAAGATATAGTAACAAAAAAACACGGAAAAGTCGAGAATATTTTTCATCGCCGAGAACGGTAACAGAATTTGCGTGAAGCGAAGCTATCCCGCAGGGAATCGCCCTTCCCGCGCCCTGGCTTCCCCTTAACGAGAATTAGGGACTTAGGCAAAGCCTAAATCCCTAATTTATCTACCGATTTTGGGCGCTCACTGAAAGTTATTAGGACTTACGCATTGACAAAAAACATTATCTATGTATTCTAGACTCTAACATCATTGCTAAGGTTCGCCAAA
>NZ_JAUBTK010000217.1:0-1225 GCF_036702455.1 Microcoleus sp. D2_18a_D3 | reverse complement strand
GCTATTGTCGCTCTACTAACGGAAAATCCAATTTTCCCATAAAGTAAATAACGAAGTTCTTCAAGAGTAGCATCATTATTTAATTCAATCAATTCCCCCAATATGAGTAGTTGCTCTGCATTCAGTTTGCCTTTGACTCCACATCGGTGAGTTCGGGGAGTAATGTTTTTTGTTTCCCGATATTGTTTAAGCAATTTTTGTACAAAGCTGAGGGCTACAGAAAAACGCTTAGCTATTGCTTTTTGTGAAATCGGTTCAGTATGATAAGTATCAAGAATTTTTTGCCTAAAATCAATTGAATAAGTTTTCATTTTTAACAATGTATGAAGAGGAGTACAAGTAAACGTGTTGTAAGTCAACCAGAGCGTGCTGTCAGAAAAATGCTATTATGTGTGCTATCGCTTTCGCGTGGCTTGTGCGTAACCATATAATTATAGTTCATTCGATCGTGTGTTCTCTGTTTGACCCTCATGAATGAGTGTCAGTAACATCATACCTCATCTTTCTGAGAAAGGCTATATCTTTTCTAATCCGACACTCATCTTCACGAAAACCCACATCTAATACCCAATGTAAAGAATTTTCAATTCCCCAATGGCTGCGGACTGATTCACCCAGTTTTTGAGCATTATTTGGTAAACTACTAATGTAATAACGAGTTTCAATAGTTGTTTTTCCCTTCACTATTCTCACTAATTTTATCATACCTATACTCTGAAATTTCTCCCATTGATTGTCGGGCCAATCAGCTCTTTGATGTCACTTAACATGGTTGTGATGTCGAATTTCTGAGCGACCGTGCTTACTCTCTTTATTCGACGAATAAGCTGTATGTGTAAATCCCGAAAATCCTTGTCTAATTGCTTGTTTAAACAACTCTTCTACTCTGGCATACAAGGAGGGTTGGTTCTTTTTTAAGGTGATTACATAATCTTCTTCTTGTTCGACAATTGACTTCACAATTGACCTCTGACAGCCCATAGCATCAATCGTGACAATGCTTCCATTTAATTCTAATACTTTGAGTAAAGCCGGAATAGCTGTGATTTCATTAGACTTTTTATCAACCTTAACTTGTCCTAAAACTAATCTTTGACTCGTCGCCCAAGCACTGACCATATGAATTGCTTTCTTATCTCCTCCCCGTGAGTAACTGTAGTTTAGACTAAAAAATGAGCGCAGCTAAAAGTAGCTACCTTTGAATCTTAGGCAAGCTGTTGCTCAC
>NZ_JAUBTK010000216.1:0-1293 GCF_036702455.1 Microcoleus sp. D2_18a_D3 | reverse complement strand
TGGTACCCGCCACGTGATTTATCCGTGGAATCAATCCAAAATCGAAAATCAGAAGAGCCCCCGCATTTATCCGTGGGGTCAATCGAAAATCGAAAATCTAAAATCTAAAATCGATTGACGATGTTTGGGTTTGGTTCCTGAATTTCCAGCTACAATCGAATAAACAGGATTTATGCAAAATCAAAGCAGGCAAAACAACCCTTAATCCTAAAGACTTTGACCTGCATCGCTTGCTCAACATTAAGTTTTGCCAGATTTTTATTGATGAGTCTGAGTCAATGGTTGAGTTGGTAAAGCAAGGAAAGCAAAAAAAAGCGCTGGAAGTTTTTCCCACGAAAAAACGGGCATTAATTATGAATTAGTATGAGGGATTAAATAACTACTTGGGTGAAAAACATCAGGAAATTATTGACGCTGCAACTTCCCCCCACAAAAGTCAACAACGAATCAAGGAGTAGAAAGTGCAATGTGGCACAATATTATTCGGCTTAGTAAAGTAGTTCCTTTGGGCTTCGGCTCCATTTTTTTCTTAATGATTAGCATCGGATTTGCCACTAAATTGAGTATGGATAAGTTAGCCGAAGCTATTGAGTGGCAAACGCACACTTATGTAGTCCAGACAAATTTGCAAGCCCTAGAAAAAACTTTATTGGATGCTGAAACAGGACAGCGAGGGTTTATCTTCGCAGGAAAGGAGGAATTTTTAGAACCTTACAAAAAGGGAACCGTCGCTTTTTATAAAACAGTAAATGAGACAAAAAACTTAGTAAAAGATATCCCTGAACAAGTTAAAACTTTGGAGGAAGTTGAAAATTTGGGTCAGCAAAAACTCGATGAATTAGCGGAAACTATATCCCTGAAAAGGGCTGGGAAAGAACCAGAGCTAAGAGCCTTGGTGATTTCAGGCAAAGGCAAGATATTAATGGATGAAATTAGGAATAAGCTGGGGGAAATGCTTACGGTAGAAGATGCTTTACTGGTTCAACGAACAAAATTCGCAAAACAGTCGGAGCAATTAGCGACGATTGTTTCTATAGGAGGTACGGTTGTTGCTGTAGTATTGGGTTCATTTATTGTATTATTTATTTTTGATAAAATTATCCGACCAATCAATCAGGTAGCAAATACGATCGCCAGTTCTTCCACAGAGATTGCGGCCACAGTAGAACAGCAGGAACGCACAGCTACACAGCAATCGAGCTCTGTAAATCAAACTACAATCACAATGGATGAGTTGGGCGCGGCTTCCCAACAATCAGCCCAGCAAGCCCAAGCTGGTGCGGAATCTGCACG
>NZ_JAUBTK010000215.1:0-1309 GCF_036702455.1 Microcoleus sp. D2_18a_D3 | reverse complement strand
ATCGTACCGATAAGTGGGCGCTCGCTCTATCCAGTAGGCGTAAATCTAAAGAAACAAGAAAAATCTAGCGCAAGAGTGCAAGTTTCAGCAGAAAGTGTTGTTTAAGGACATCAGAAATCGGTGAAGTTGGCCCGCCCCTTAGACTCAAGCAAAGTCTGTTGCGTAGATAAGCTCCCATTACTGATGACAGGCACACCTTAAGCTGGACAGTATCTTAGGCTCTCGATCTTCTGATTGGGAAAGCCTGCATTGACTCTCGTTAGTATTCAATTGCCTGTCGGTTCTTTTATAAATCGGAGTACCTAAAAGAGCAAACAATGACATCAACAGTCTTAGGTATAGACATCAGTAAAAGAGACTTTCATGTCTCATTACTGAGAGAAGGTCGTGCAACTAAACCTAAAAAGTTTACGAACAATATTCAAGGGTTTGAGAGTTTGCATAACTGGCTGCAACAACAAAGTGTAGTCGAGCTCCATGCTTGTATGGAAGCTACTAGCATATACGGAGAAGCCTTAGCCGAATTCCTGTATGGGGCTGGTTTTCAGGTTAGTATTGTGAATCCAGCTAGGATTAAAGGGTTTGCTAAAAGCGAGCTCCTACGAACTAAAACTGACTCGGTAGATGCGGCACTAATTGCTCGTTTTTGTGCGGCAATGAAACCGTCTCTATGGACACCAACCGCACCGGAAGTTAAAGAATTACAAGCTTTGTTGCGACGGCTGGAATCTGTGATTGAAATGGCCACTCAAGAACAAAACCGTTTGGAAACAGCTACGCCAACTGTTGCTGGGCTTACCCTTGCACATTTGGAGTACCTACAAGAGCAACAAAAACTAATCAAAAAACTGATTAGCGACCATTTTAACCAACATCCACATTTAAAACAACAGCGTGACCTCTTGACCTCAATTCCAGGAATTGGTGAACAGACGGCCTCGGTATTGTTAGCTGAAATTCGTGATGTTTCCGATTACAACAATGCCCGTCAACTAGCCGCTTATGCAGGCTTGACTCCCTGTGAACGTAGTTCTGGGACTTCTGTTCAAGGCAAAACTCGTTTGTCATGCACCGGCAATGTCCGATTGCGAAAGGCATTGTATCTGCCTGCGGTAGTGGCGATGCGTCACAACCCGTTACTCAAAGCTATGAGTGAGCGATTATTGGGTCGTGGCAAGGTCAAAATGCAGGTGATTGGTGCGCTGATGAGGAAACTGGTGCATTTGGCTTTTGGGATTTTAAAATCCCAAAAGCCTTTCGACCCCAATTATTTGACTGCTACCCCTTGACAGGTCAAGACAGTATCTAC
>NZ_JAUBTK010000214.1:0-1391 GCF_036702455.1 Microcoleus sp. D2_18a_D3 | reverse complement strand
TACACACGCTCAGCGCCGTCAGGAGCCAAAGTCTTTTGATGTAAGGGTTTGAGGCTTTTTCAGCAAGCCCTATTTAGGTGACGAAGTGCGATCACCTTGCTAATAGAATGGGGATTGCCCGGCATCTTTGTAAGGTGATGGAGGCCATAATACCCAATATTTTATCCAGGATTGGGGCAAGTACCAATATTTGTCAAACCTTGAGAGATAACTTCTAGAGAAAGACCTCCCAGCGGCGCTCCAAATTGCTGGCGTAACAATCCGAACAATGACGGTCCTACGTGGCAAATCTCTTTACGGGAGTTGATGTACATCACTCTGCCTTGGTTGTTTGGTGGCACATAAAGCCCTTGAGGCCATAGACAACCACCTTGAAGATTATAGGGGGTAAAAGGTGCATTTCCTCTCCTCGGCATACCTCTATTAACGAATAGCCTCAACTGGGGAGGACCGACAATGTGACACGAAGTTTTCTCGGTGTTATTCCAGTAATAGTTGTGACCTTGACTCGCATAGATACCAGATGGGATGTTTGGAGGTGGTGGATTCTGAGCTACCCCTGGTATTGTATAAGCAAAAATTCCAACTCCAGAAATCATGCCCACAATGAATTTTTTCATACTTATCTCCTTTTACGGATTCATATTTAACAATCTAAGTGCCAAACAATACGTTCCCAATCAAAAACCACACCCGATCGCCCTGTCAGTCGGATTGAGTCTGAACTTTTCCAGAAAAACTTGCTCAAATGTCCCAAAGATCGGATAATACCGGCAAAACTTGCCTATCCGATCGATAGACATTGCAGAAGCCTGAGAACTGGTAGATGAAATTCTGTTCGCCATACAGGCGATCGCCCAAAACCTATAAGATAATTTGGAAGTGCGATCGCAACTGGCACCCTAGTAAAGCACCATTGGTCGCTATTGAAGATTGGGATTAGATGTACACTCCCTTCTTCTAACGAAGCTGCTTTTTATCCTTTTCCACATCATAGACCGATCGCACAAAACTGCAAAGCGAAAAAAGACGGAAAAAGACGGGCATTTCTAAAATCGCTATGCAAGGCGGAAAAAGACTGATAAAGACGGATAAAGTCGGGTATACTAACTATAGTTCTCCGACCCCCCTACTGATGGACACTGCCCATATCTTGCAATTTGTAGATAAAGTGCTCAGCGCGAAGACAGGCAAACATCTAAATGACTTGCAGCGCGGAATTATCGAGGGAATACTGAATCGACAAAAGTATTCTGATATTGCAGATACTTACGGTTGTACGGCGGGTCATGCTAAGGATGTAGGTTACAAGCTTTGGGAGCATCCCGGTTTTGCAAAAGCCTCAAATGGCCAAGAGATCGTTGAGGTAAGCACAACGAAGTTTTAGCATT
>NZ_JAUBTK010000213.1:0-1402 GCF_036702455.1 Microcoleus sp. D2_18a_D3 | reverse complement strand
CATATGTGGACGGCCCCTCGCTTACAAGGTTCAAGCAGCAGCTGATCGGATGGTTTGCGTTCATATGTCCGGCCTGTTGGTGCAGCCTCACATGACCGCTGGCCAAGATGGATTCCGCGGCGCGAGTTCCTAACACGTACGCGACCTCGAGGGCCGATGCGGCGTTCGGAGTTTCTTGCGCTCTGGATCGATCGATCACACCATCTGCTTTCTTCTTGCAAGTTTCCGGTTATCGGCCTGGCACGTAGCGCGTGCTGCGCTCCCCGTGACTGGCTGATTTCATGCAGCTCTCGCCAGCGATGTGGCTCCAGCAGGTGCCTGGTAATCCTGGTCGGTGACCATGAGCTTCCACGCGATGCGCGCCATCTTGTTCGCCAAGGCGACCGCGACCAACTTTGGCGGTTTCCGCTTCAGCATCTCGAGGATCCAGGGCGAAGCATGCTTGCTTCGATCATTGCGGATATGGCGGAGCAGCGCTGTAGCTCCGACCACGAGTGTTCGTCTGAGCAGGGCGTCACCAGCACGGGTTATGCTGCCCAGCTTCACCCGGCCGCCGGTTGAGTGATCACGCGGCGTCAGACCGATCCAGGCGGCGAACGCGCGACCGGACTGGAAGTCTTCCGGTGCCGGCGTCTTTAGTGCCAGCAATGTCGCGCCAAGTGTTCCGACACCCGGTATCTGAGCCACCCGCCGGCTTCGCGCGTTCGAGCGGTGCCATTCAGCAAGCCTCCCGTTGACTTCCTTAATCCGTGCCCGCAGCAGTGCCAGCTCCTCGGCATGCATTGCGAACAGATCGCGCGCGAGATGCGGGACTTCGGGATCGGCAGCGATGCGATCAAGTAGCGGTTCCACGCGGCAGGTTCCGGAGCCAGCGATCAGCCCGAACTCGGCAGCGTGGCCGCGGATCGCACTGCAGAGCTGAGTGCGCGTTCGGATTAACCGGTCGCGCATTGTGACCAGCATCAAGGCCGCCTGATTGTCCGCCGACTTGATCGGAACGAAGCGCATTGTAGGCCTGCTCATCGCCTCGCAGATCGCTTCTGCATCGGCTGCGTCGTTTTTGCCGCGCTTGATATAAGGCTTGATATAGGCAGGCGGAATCAACTTCACCGAGTGCCCAAAGCCGGTAAGCGTCCGACCCCAGTTGTGCGAAGCTCCACATGCTTCGATCGCCACTTGCGTTGGTGGCAGCTTTGAGAAGAACTCGATCATCTCTTTGCGGCGAAAAGTTTTGCGCAGCACCGGCCTTTCGGCAGCATCGACACCGTGCAGCTGGAACACATGCTTTGACGTGTCCATCCCAATGCGGATAATATCGTTCACGGACGGTCTCCTTCTTGAGGTTTTCAACGACTCAATCTTGGCACATTTGATGCCGTTTGGGGGCCGTCCACCCCAACAC
>NZ_JAUBTK010000212.1:0-1410 GCF_036702455.1 Microcoleus sp. D2_18a_D3 | reverse complement strand
GCTTTGGCTCAAAAACAAGTGTGGCCCGAAGCTATTATTTGCTACCGCAAAGCTATTGCAATAAATCCCAATATTCCTTGGTTTTATGTCAATTTGGGAATTGCATTAACCAGTGAACAATCATGGGATGAAGCTGTTAGCGCTTACCTGCACGCGGTTCAGATTGAGCCGAATTTGACGGGAATTAATCAGAAGTTGGGATATGTTTTGCGGAAGCGGAGCGCATCGGGTTTAGACAGCACAATCGCAACTTATTGTCAAGGTATCGAGGTACTTGCAAGCGGGAAAAATTACCACAAATTGCTGGGAATTGAGTTAGATGGAGCAGAGTTTTATATAAATTTAGGCAATATTTTAGCGAAACAAAAGCTGTTGGAAGGTGCGATCGTATTTTATAGCATGGCACTGCAAATTGAACCCAATGCTGCGGAAGTTGTCGCCCAACTGAATGAGGTTCGGGCAAAACAACAGGAGTTGTACGCACAAATTGCCACTTACCGCCACCAAATAGAAATCGCTCCGAGCAATTCTCAGCCTTACAACGATTTAGGAAATATTTTACCGCAATTAGGGGAATTAGAAGAAGCAATTATTTGCCACCAAAAAGCGGCCGAATTGAGGGGTTGGGCTGAGTGTGCGGCGAAAGATTATCAATTTACCCAAGATTGGTTTACCCACAATATTCCTATTTGGAAACGGCATTTGCAGGAATTTACCGGAAGTGCGGATTTTCAACTTGTGGAAATCGGCAGTTTTCAGGGAATGTCGGCTTGCTGGCTGCTGGATAATATTTTAACTCATCCGACGGCAAAGATTACTTGTATTGACTTGTATTTTCAACAACAGTTTAAGGGCAATATTGTTAAAACAGGAGCAGCTGATCGGGTAATTGAATTAGAAGGTTACTCTCAAGATTTGTTAGTGAATTTGACTTCGGAATATTACGATGTTGCTTACATTGACGGCTGTCACAAACCCACCAGTGCTCTGCAAGATGCGATTTTATCTTGGAGGTTGGTGAAAGTTGGGGGATTGATGATTTTTGACGATTACGAGTTTACCTTTCCCGACAGCCCGGAGCAAGATACTAAAATTGGGATAGATGTTTTTTTGGAGATGTTTGGGAGTCAGTTAGAAGTTGTACATAAAGGCTATCAACTGATTGTTAAAAAAATCGGCAATCAAAGTTTGGGCGCCGAGCAAACTCTGTTGTCTCTGGGTTGGGAAAAGTTGGGGGAGATAGCGGCGAATTCCGGTTATTTGGATGAGGCGATCGCCCGCTATCAAACAGCTATTAAAATTAAGTCGGGCAACTACTTAACTTACCACAAGTTGGGTAAAGCTCTGCAAGAGAAAGAACTGTTTGACGAAGCTCGGGCAGCTTACCAACGGGCGATCGCACTCAACCCT
>NZ_JAUBTK010000211.1:0-1416 GCF_036702455.1 Microcoleus sp. D2_18a_D3 | reverse complement strand
ATTTTTCGCTCATCTGACTACATTACCATATTTCTCGGCTCTTACTCTCACTATTTTTCACCTGAATCCTTACGTTGGCAGAATCGAAAACAGCAGAGGAAAAAAGTGCGATTACTGAGACTTCTCTAGCTAATCAAAACTAATGATAGGGTGGGCAATGCCCACCTTACAAATTATGCTACTGAGAAAGGCTATATAGTGAAATTATGACACACAGATCGCCGATGCGTAGCTTTGTGTTATGCATCCTACAATGCTAATTTATTTTTTCAAACTCGAAATCGAATTTCTGTAACTCTTTATGATAATCCCTCAAATACATCTGCACTAAGTTTTTTCTCGCTGCTTTGTCCCAAGTTTTTAAGCCACGATCGGAAAATGGTAAAACAAGGTTATGGGTAATTGCTGCCAAGTTTTGAAATTGCTGACTCAGATCTCTACATTCTATAGGTGCTGAACCTATATCAGTTGCCTCAAAATAAAGTTTTGTGACTTTTGACTCAAAATTTGACATCAAACTCATGTATCTTGCCTCATCTATTTCTCCTGAGTTATATTGATTGATTACATTTTCGATCTGAGTCACAATCTCCATAATTGGATCTGCCAGTTTCATCATTAAATCTAAGAATTTTTCCTTCGGTAACTCATACAATCTGCTGATCCTAGATATTTCTTGACAGTTTTCATTCCATTTTACAACTATATCTCCATCAATTGTTTCTCCCTCTAGCTGTATGGGGACAAATTCAGGAGATAATTTTTTACTAATCCATTGAGTCATGCAAATCCAATTTGCTCGGTTGTGGTAATCTTCTGGCGACAAATACAAATAAAGCCAAATTACGTGAGCTGCTTTGTTTTGCCATAGTTTTTCAAGTTGTTTGTTTCTATAATATGCTCTATTTTTTAATCTATTAGTAACGTCTTTTATGACTTGAATAATATCATCCTTCGTGAATTCTCGGTTCAAAAGTATCTTTGCAGAATATCTTTTTGCCTGGGAATGGCTCACATCTTGTAAAGATAATTCCGTATATTCACGGGCAGAAATTATTTTTTGGCTCAACTTTTTGAGTTGTTCGATAGCATGAGATTCAACTTTTCGATCGAGCGGCATTAATAATTTCCACCCTTTTTGGGTTCTTTGAATAGTATTATTGTTTACGGCCTGCCAATAGGCAATATTCTCGCTATCTTTATACAAAACAACAATGACAGGTAGGGAGTGATTTTGCCAATATTCTAAATGCTCGTTATTGCCTCGAAAAATGATATTATTCCCATTTTTTTCTTTAAACCAGCTATCTCCTGATTTGATTTGCAAGGCAATTAACTTTGGGAGCATCCCGGTTTTGTAAATATCCGAATAAGTGTAAAATAGTTAAAATCAATAAAAGCGTCAAAAAAAGTCGA
>NZ_JAUBTK010000210.1:0-1423 GCF_036702455.1 Microcoleus sp. D2_18a_D3 | reverse complement strand
GTCAGGAACCCCATAGCTAAAGCTAGGGGCTTATAGACTGTCCGGCTCTTCGAGCGGGATGGAACAAGCCAAACCTGACCAGGCTAAGTCCTTTGAGGACTCCGTTTTGTGAGTCATGACACCAACGAATGCTCCGCCAGTTCGTTGCCCTGTCGCTAAAAGTTAAACAGTTCTAACGGGTTAAGACAGTGCTTTTAGCCGAACAAGCTCATTAAACATTGCCGAGGCTAACATTACACGCAAGTAGAAGAGACGCAAAAATGTCTAATTTTATTTTTGTTAGAGACACTAAAGGGCGACCGCTATCACCCTGTCAACCAGGAGTAGGGCGCTCATTACTTAACGCAGGTAAAGCATCTGTTTTCAGGCGATTTCCCTTTACGATAATTTTGAACAAAGAGGTTGACGCAAGTCCTAAGCCGTTAGAACTCAAACTCGATCCAGGTTCTAAAACTACTGGTATTGCCATCAAGCAGAGCGACAAGATAATCTTTGGAGCCGAACTACAACATCGAGGACAACAAATTAAAGAAGCATTGCTGTCTCGTCGCCAACTCAGGCGAGGAAGACGCAATCGCAAAACTCGGTATCGTCAGGCGCGATTCCTCAATCGCACCCGTCCTGATGGTTGGCTAGCTCCATCCTTACAGCATCGGGTCGAAACAACACTCACATGGGTTCGCAAGTTGATTCGATTTGCACCCATTGCCAGCATTGTTCAAGAGCTAGTGCGATTCGATTTGCAACTAATGCAAAACCCTGAAATCTCAGGTGTTATGTATCAGCAAGGAGAATTGCACGGTTACGAAGTCCGCGAGTATCTCTTGGCAAAATGGAATCGGCAGTGCGCTTATTGCTCGGTTGAAAATGTACCGTTTGAGATTGAACACATTCAAGCTAAGTCAAGAGGTGGTTCTGACAGGGTTTCCAATTTGACGCTTGCTTGTCACGATTGCAATCAAAAGAAAGGTAATCAGGATGTTCGGGCATTTCTAGCGACTAAACCCGACGTGCTAAACCGCATCCTCAAACAGGCAAAACTACCACTCAAAGATGCAGCAGCAGTCAACTCAACCCGATGGGCGTTGTTCAATGCACTTAAAGAGGCGGGATTACCTGTCACTACTGGTACGGGCGGGCAAACTAAGTTCAATCGCAATCGATTAGGGTTGCCCAAATCGCACTGGCTTGATGCTGCGTGTGTAGCCAACTTTGACACACTCGAAGTCTTAACCTCAAAGCCGTTACTGATTGCAGCAAAAGGGCATGGGACACGACAGATGTGCGGTACAAATAGCTATGGCTTTCCTACTCGGCACAAATCCAGAGTGCAAATCCACAAAGGGTTTAAGACTGGCGATATTGTCAGTGCAACCGTTACCGCAGGGAAGAAAATCGGCTGCTATGTAGGGCGGGTTCTCTG
>NZ_JAUBTK010000209.1:0-1459 GCF_036702455.1 Microcoleus sp. D2_18a_D3 | reverse complement strand
GGTGAAAATTGTAATAAGCGCACTTTTTTCAGTATAACCGATAATTCATCAACTTATTTATTTTTCATTCCTAAGCTGTCAGTTGCCCATTCTCCCAGCTCAGACCATACACTTCCAGCAAACCCAAATCACCTATATAGCGCGAATTACCCGTCGCCAAATTGACAGCAACCAGGCGATCGTTCAACGAAGTATTAGGACTGCTAACCGTTGCTAAAATCTCATTAGCCCCGTTGAAAACCAAATCTCCACTGCTAGGCCCGCCCAAATTGCCAATCAAATTCATCTGACCATTATCAGGCGAAATCTGAAACAAATTGCCATTTCCCTGATCGGCCCCGTAGAGTCGGCCATCAGGAGAGAAAGTCAGAGAATTGAGAGTCCCCCCCGCCAACGGCCCGACATATCGTTCCGCACCCGTAGAGGGATTAATCTCATACAAACCGTCAAAGAAAGTACAGCCGTAAAGTTTACCATTCGGAGCAACTGCCAAATCAGTAAAAGCGCGGCCTTGATAGATTGGATTTTGTGCACCCGTCGCCGTATTAACCTGCAATATCTGTCCACCACTGGTAGACAGGTACACCGTCTCAGCATTTCCTTGTACTGGCGGTTTCTCTGGGGGTTGCTGTGGCAATAAAGGCGGCCGACTTCCAGGGTAGCCACCAGTCCAAGCACTCGGTACCCAATAAGTCCCACCGTTATATCGGAAGCGATACCACAAAGCATCCGGTTTTCCTGTTGTTAAATCGCTAAGCTGTTCGCCGTAAGTCCAACCGTCAAAACTCAGCGTATCACCAGTCTTGACAATAAAATTACTTCGATCGCTCGTATTCGGACTATTGCCAAGAGTAATCCCATTCGATGAAACCACCCAAGCAGTAAAGTTTTCATTGATAATATTGACAGCCCGTTCCGTCGGCGTGACAAGCCCTTCACCGCCCCAAGTCGTCGGTTTCAAGAAAGCAATAGGCCGATAAACTTCCGGCTTCGTCTTCTTCGCCAAATCCACCGCCGCCAACGTATTCAAAAATCCAAAACCCGTCTCATCATCCCACCCAGATGGCCCCAAATCCCTCGCCGTAGACTTCAAAATCTCCATCACTTGGCGATAGTTCAAAGCAGGATTTGCCGCCCAAACCAAAGAAGCCGCCCCCGCAACTTTTGCAGTCGCTACCGAAGTCCCCGCCATCGTCCCCAAATCATTTCCCGCAGTCGATAAACCGGGGTGTTCACTCGTCCCGCCATCCGCCAAAATATCCAAACCGCGGCCATAACTAGAATAGTTCGATCGCCCGTTAATATCCCCAGCCCCAACAGTAAAAATATTGTCAAACTCCTGAGAAGCTTGACCCAAAACCGACATCACACCGCCATCATTACGGGAGCGTGTCACTTTTGCGATGAGTATAAATACTCGTGAACCCAGAATGACTTTTTTATCGATCATCAGTATCAA
>NZ_JAUBTK010000208.1:0-1523 GCF_036702455.1 Microcoleus sp. D2_18a_D3 | reverse complement strand
GTAAGGATTCAGGTCTGAGAGTGGGGAATTAAAGAAGGCATAAATAAGTCACAAGAATGGGCAGATATAGCATCACGGAAAAAAGCCATTGCGCTTTTACCTTGAAATCTACAAGTCTGAATCACAGATAACAAATCAGCAGTTTGTTCAAACCGAGACATTGACCGGGAACCCCCAGATACCTTACGCTTCGTCACGACTAATCGCAGAGAACGTTCCGCTAAATTATTATCAGGAGGAATGGACGGGTGGTCTAAAAAGTACCACCATTGTTGCGCTTTATCACGTAAAGAGCGCAGTAACAGTCCAGCAGCATGACCAACATGACCTTGCCAAGTATTTAATAAGTCTGCTAGTCTAGTCTTAAAGTCCCTTGCCCAAGTGTGATAATCGAGTGCTTCAGGGTTCTCACGCCATTTTCGATGTTGTCGAAATGCCTCATCAATTAATTCCAAGAACGCAGAGGCGACGACTGTATTGTTACCGTAACTAAGAAGCAGAACTTTCTTAAAATGTCGCCGTAGATGGGCTAGACATTTTTGCTGCGCTCCCACAATCACACCGTTGTATACGCTAAAATCATCAGAGCTCAACACTCCAGCAAATTCATGCCCCAGCATTGTTTCTAATTCGGCTCGACTACGAGTGTCTGCTGCATGAAACAAGCAAAAATTTTTACCTGTGGCTGTCCACAACCATTCTTTGACTCCCTTGACACACCACGGCGTTTCATCCACATGGACGTTTGCTTGTAATGGCGCCCATTTCCATAAGGCTTCAACGGCAGGCTTTACAGCATCGGCTACCCGCGCATTTGTCGCTTGTAATGTCCCTATCCCTATTTCGATTCCACCTAGTTCGCGCAGGAACTCTTGTTGCTTTTCGTAGGATATGTGTCCATAATTACCTAACCATACCAATAATGCTTGTAGGTCGATACTCAAGTCTTGTCCTGGAACTATCCCGGACGCTGGCGCTCCCATTACCATTGCCCCACATTCCAGACATTGACACTTGACTCGTTGATATTCCACTACTTCAATTGGTTTGGCGACTAAACACGCTACTTGCTGCTTGCTATAACCAATAATGTCACTTAATTCTCTGCTACCACAATGTTCACAAGAGTCAGGAGTGCTGATTTGATATCTATCCACTCGCCCAAACCCTTTGCGCGTTTTGCCGATATGTCCCGGCTGTCCTCCTGGTTTACGCTTTGGCTCGGACTCTGACTCTTTTGAGTTATCAAAAGCGGCTGTCTCTGATTTGTGTATCAGATCGCTCGATGGGGGTTTCGATGATGTTTGGCTATTGCTGGGCTGTTTGTCTTTGAGTTTTTCGAGTTCTTGTTGTAATTTTTCAATCAGCTTCTGTTGGGTCAGCACAATTTTGACCAGTTCCTCACGGCTCAACTGGTCAACTATTTCCATTTTTAGTGCTAACAACTCTGATTTTTCGCTCATCTGACTACATTACCATATTTCTCGGCTCTTACTCTCACTATTTTTCACCTGAATCCTTAC
>NZ_JAUBTK010000207.1:0-1605 GCF_036702455.1 Microcoleus sp. D2_18a_D3 | reverse complement strand
TGTCATGATCGAGAGCGCACCCACGACGGCTCCCCTTAATAGCATCTTATTTTTGCGTTTTTCGGCGCTACTTTCGGCTATATATGCCTTTTGTAACTCGGTCGCGACTGGCTGTTTCTTTTGGGTTTGAATGTCTTTCAACCACGCTTCGGCGATCGCCAATTCACTCCCGCGCAATAGTAAATCTTTCGTCTGATCTTTTTGCTGCCACTCCAAGGCCCGCTGAGACCATTTCGTATGATTTTGTAAGTGTTCTCTGTCTGTATCGAGGGTTCTGACCAATTGATTAAAATTGGCATTGAAATCCCCCTCGTTTTGATTGAAATCAATCCACTGGACTTTGGCTAACTCCGGATGCAAGTCTGCTGAATTGACCTCGCGATGCAGCAGCGTCACAAACCGCTTGTTCAACTTGGCGGCATACTCCACTTCCATCCCGCAATAGGGTGAATTTACCGATTGGGGGGAAAGAATAAATAAGAAATTATCGGAGGATTGGATTCCCTGCTCTATCTCTCGCGCAAAATCCGAGCCCGATGCAATACTTTCTTGGTCGAACCAGGTCGTTTTTCCCTGTAGTTGCAGTTCGTTATTGAGCTTTCTGGCTAAATCCGAATCGGCGCGAGAATAAGAAATAAAAACATCGAGGGACTCCAAGGGCGGTTGCCGCAAACTTTCCGCAATGAATTCTTCAATTAATGCTGTTGGGCGATGCTGCGTCCGTTTCTGCCCTACCTTCAACCACGCCTCTGCACTTCGCAAGTTATAACCTCGCAGCAGAATACTCGGATTCTTATGTTGTCGCTCCCACTTCAAGGCTTGAGTTAGGAACACTTTATGCTCGTTATAATAAACTTCATCCTGATGTATAATCTTCAGCAATTGACTTTCATCGAGCAAGTAATCGTCTTCTTTTACGTTGTCGGTGAGGTCGATATACTGCACGCCCTGCAATGCCTTGGGGATTTCGTCTACTGGCGTTTCTCTCACTAAAACAGGGATAATTCGCTTATGGAGCGATAGGGCATAGTCTATTTCTTTCCGAACGTACTCGGATTGTACAGAGTCCGGCGAGAGCAGATAGACCAAATTATCGGTTTGTTCGATGCCGCGATCGATCGCACTCTGAAAATCTTCTCCGGTTTGAATATCGGTTGTATTCGTCCAAACGGTCAAACTTTCTCGCCTCAGACTGTTGCGAATTTTCTCCATACTTTCCCGATCTCGCTCGGAATAAGAGATAAACACCTGAGTCATCAAGTTATTGCCATTCTTGATGCTTTCAGTAATGTATTCGCAATGCAAGTCCGTCGGAAGGCAAGGCGGCTGCTCCTCGTTAAAATGAATTTTTAACCAAGCTTCTGCTTGCTTTTTCTCGTCGCCCACTAACAGCCATCTATTTTGTTTTTGCTGCCGTTCCCACTCTAAGGCTTTGGCTAAAAATTGCGTATGCTTTTCTACATAATCGCCGTGGCGGTTTAGTAATTCAAGTAATCCGCTTAAAGATTTATCGAAGTCATCAATTCCTTCGCGAAAATACACCCAGTTGATTTTGCCTATAGCCGGGTGCATATTGTTAAAACTCGAATGCAATCCTTTGGCTTT
>NZ_JAUBTK010000206.1:0-1626 GCF_036702455.1 Microcoleus sp. D2_18a_D3 | reverse complement strand
TTGGAGTTTAGACTAAGCAGGTCAAAAAGTGCGCTCGCACTGAGAGTAGCGAACAGTTCTCAAGAACGGCAATGGTCACTGGCGACAAGCTATCAGGCTCACCCATAAGATAGATGCCAGCGACCGTTGACGTTCTCGGAGACTTGCAACGCCGAAAAAAAACTGTCTGCGATAGTTTCAACAGACAGCGTAAGGGTAGAAGATTGAGAATTCAGCTAAAAATCTCAAATCTACCTGCCATGAAGTTTGAACAATTACGGGAATTTCGTCAACTTGCTTATGAATGTCTCGGCAATGCCAAAGACGCCACCTTTGAACTAGCAGACGCGATAATGACGACTCGCCACGTCTCCTGTTTAGGAGATTTAGCCCTCAATCCCTTATTTCGGCGTGAGTGGTCAAGCGTCTACGAAGCGCTGCAAGATTGTAGACCAGACCGAGACCAATTGATGCAACTGTACATCCAACAGATGTCAGAAGTAGAACGTCCAGTATTAGCGATCGATCATACGGCATGGTTGAGGCCCCATGCACGTACCCTCAAAGAACGTACCTATGAACATCAACCCACAGCCTTACCCCACGGTATACCTGTTGGCATCGGTCAAGGATATAGTACGATCGCACTAATACCTTCGATGAGTGGTAGTTGGGCGCTGCCCTTGAGACACGAACGTATTACCAGTTGGGACAACCCCATCGGTAAAGGCGCTGAACAATTGGCACAAGTATGTCAATATCTTCAGCATAGACCCATCGCTCTATTTGATAGTGAATATGGGTGTGCACCTCTGGTTAAAGCCACCGCAGCCATTGCCGCCGATAAACTAATGCGTATTCGCTCCAATCGTTGCTTATGGTCAACACCCCCAGCCTATAGTGGTAAAGGCAGACCCAAAATTCACGGTCAACAGTTTAAGCTCAACGACTCTCAAAGCTGGTGGTCACCAGAACAAACTCTGGAATCTGTTGAGCCCAAACTGGGGAAAATTCGGTTAAGAAAATGCGATGACTTGCATTTTCGAGGCAGTCCCAAACATCCAATGACCTTGATTTTAGTCGAACGTCTAGAAACTGTAACGGGTCGATTAAATAGTCAACCTTTGTGGTTAGTTTGGGTTGGTATCCAAATGCCGTCTCTGGCGGAAATTTGGCAACTGTATCTACGCCGCTTTGCCCTCGAACATTGGTATCGGTTAGCAAAACAAACTTTACATTGGACTGTGCCGAAGCTAAGCACACCAGAACAGTGTGAACGATGGAGTGATTTGATGCCTTTGCTAACCTGGCAATTATGGTTAGCTAAAGATGTAGTCAAAGAAATTCGTTTGCCCTGGCAAAAGTCTCTGCCTCAATTGACGCCTGGAAGGGTTGTACAATCAATGTTTCCACTTTTAATCAGGATTGGAAGTCCGGCTGTTGCTCCGAAACGGCGAGGAAATTCAGACGGATGGCAAATAGGACAACCTCGCACTCCAAGATGTCGGTATCCTGTGGTCAAAAAGGGTAAAGGTCGGTTTCAAAACTCGTCCAAATCGATTAGTTAACCTCTCTACCTCTGTCTAAACTCACAAAATTTACACTCAACTTCTTCTGAGTGAATTTTTGCTTAGTCTAAACTCCAAT
>NZ_JAUBTK010000205.1:0-1726 GCF_036702455.1 Microcoleus sp. D2_18a_D3 | reverse complement strand
CACCGCGCTCAAGGCAGTTTCTCATATCAAGTATCCCAAGATGCTCTCAGAACTCTGCAACGATTATCTGGAACTTACTGGGGTCAAATGGAAACGCTCCGGCGGCCGCAGTTGGTTTGAAGGATTGAGATTTCGCACCGAAGGGGAAACATCACCCACTCATTCTGATTCACTTTCAGCGCTTATCCCCCAGAATCTCCCTACTGATACGGGGTGCAACACAGAGCTAAACGGGGTGAATACGGGGTTAGAACGGGATTCAGAATCCTTACCAGACGGGAATTACAGCCATTTACGGGCTTTAGAAGCTCAAAGCTTTTGTGAAAAGTTCGAGTCTTCTTCTTCGTTGACTGAGGAAAGTCAAATCACAAGTCATCACTTTTGTGAAAAGTTAGAGTCTTCTTCTGGGTTGACTGAGGAAAGTCGCGGTACCAGTCATCACTGTTCAGAAAAGTTAGAGTCTTCTTCTGGGTTGATTGAAGAAAGCCAAATCACAAGTCAGCAGTCAGAAATAATAGAAAAAGTAGGTTTGAACCCCGTCAACCCCGTCGAAATACCAAAACCCTTGCCAGTCGCGGATTTAAACTCCGCAACAAACCCCCCAGCAACCCCGCAGCAACCCCTTCAAACCCCGCATTCAGAACTCAACGAAGATGAGCTCGAACTCGTGCAGATGATTTGGGTGGCAATAGCAGAACCCGACCCCAAATCTGCACGACGGACAGCGGCTGACATCTTGCCAATCCTTAAAGATGTCTGTGCCAGGGGAGCTGCAAACCGCGAGAAAGTTTGGGCCGCTTTGACCGATTCGGAGCGAGCGATATTCTCGGAACTGACGGCGAAGCCTCTCGCACTTGCAGACAACTCGCAGGAACCAAAACCCGCCGAAACCACGCCAGAGCCAGAAATTATCGCCCCCACCGATGCCGAAAAACTGCGAGAAATCGCAATTGTTTGGTGGCCGGAACTGTATCCCGCACAAATCCAAAGTCTGCTCGCCCAGATGTACGCATGGGGTACACCGGGGACTCGGTACGATGCGGCCACCATCACGGCTTGGCTGGTTACTGAGGACACCGTTGTGCGCGAGCGGATTACCGAGTTGATGGAATTGAGGCTAGAGGCTTAGCCGAGTTCTGACAGTCAATAAAAAACCACACCTACCGCATCAAACGGCTGCTTGCGTGGTTTGGGTATCACGCAGAAAATTCATTCTGCGTGTTTCAAAAAAACTGTTTGATTTGAAAATGGAACTATTCGATAGGAGTTCTGCCCCCAATACGGTTCAGTTAATGTTTTTTTTCCGAAGAGAGCGAATAGCGAAGCATAAGCCCTTCGGGCAGGCACGCGCCTTCGCAGTATCTATTTTTCACAGTGTTTTGTCTCCATGAGTGTCTTATCTGAACCCTATTGGTTCTGCCCTAGTAGATTTGGGAAACCTGTGAAATACAGCCTATTCCAGGTTTATGAAGTACAGTAGCAGCAGCTTGTAAACCAGTTTTTGAAGTGCTTAGGATTGACCAAATAAGCGGGCAAAAGCTAGCAAAATGTCAACCTGGAGTGGTGGTGCTCGCTGAGAACTGACGTAAAAAAGATTTGAGTTGCGACCACCATAGTTCTATAAAATTGAAGTCGGGAGAATAGGGTGATAAGGAATGAAAAATAAATAAGTTGATGAATTATCGGTTATACTGAAAAAAGTGCGCTTATTACAATTTTCACCCAA
>NZ_JAUBTK010000204.1:0-1762 GCF_036702455.1 Microcoleus sp. D2_18a_D3 | reverse complement strand
TTAACTTCCAGCCGGGAAGTCCCTCGGTATATTTAGAGGGGATTAATCTGAGCGCTACGCGAAGTACCCCGACTAAATTACCGCAGGGATGTCCAGAAGCGTCGGATGGAGGAACGGAAGCCGACAGTTAGACTTACCTATTATGAATCAATCTTCAGGAGTATCTTGATTCTCAATATACTTCCTAAGTGTTGAAACGGTGACACCTCCACAAGACGCAATAAAGTAAGAACTACTCCATAGAACATCTTTATGATAGAACTCATTCACCCTTTCGGGGAATTCACTTCTAAGTCGGCGGCTTGCGACGGACTTGATATTGTTTATGAATTTTGATAAATCCATCTGCGGGTAATACTGAAACAAGAAGTGGATGTGATCCTCTTCACCATTGAATTCTATGAGCTTACATGACCATTTTTCAGTGAGGTCGGCAAACACTTCATTGAGTCGAGCCAGCATTTGGGCATCGAACACCTTGCGCCTATATTTGGTACACAGGACTAAATGAGCTTTGAGGTCTGAAATCGAGCGGGCATTTGCCACGAAGTCGTTTTTCATGTTTTTTGTTGTCGGTGTTGCATTTTAGGCATACACAGACTATACTGTGCGAAGGTCGAAAAAGGGAAGTTAGAAATGCAACTCACTTACAAATACCGCCTCAAACCCACAAAAGCCCAATTAACAACGATTGTGGGTCATCTAGAACTTTGTCGCCGACAATATAACTACCGACTCGGCGAAAGATTTAGGTGGTGGGAAACCACGAGAACGCCTATTAATGCCTGTCCATTAGTTGTTTCGATAGTCCCCGTTGAGGAGATTTATCGAAATATTCCTTTGACGAGAATCCAAACTAGAGACGGCAGAAAAAAGGATGAATCAGGTAATTCTTTGACTAAAAAAGGTGACGTTTTCTCAAACATTGAAGGCGGATATGTACAGTGGCAGACGATTCAACTGGCTGACCTGAAAAACACCAAAAAACTGTTTCCTGATTACAAAGTGTTGGATTCCCAGGTTTTGCAAGATGTCGTCAACAGAGTGGAAACTTCTTTTTCAAACTTTACTACGCCCGACAAGAATGGCAATCGTAGAGGCAAGCCAAGATTCAAGGGACTTCACTACTACAAATCCTTCACATATCCTCAATTAGATAATTTAAATATTGTCAAGGATGAGCAAAATAGGATTTGTATTAGCCTCGCAAAAATAGGTCAAGTGCCAATGGTATTCCATCGTCCAATACCAACAGGATTCAAAGTTAAGACGGGTACAGTGATCAGAGAAGCGGATGGGTGGTATATTTCCCTGACGCTAGAAGATAAGACGGTTCCCGTAACGGTTGTAGAAATTCAACCGACTGAAGAAAATACTGTTGGTATAGATTTAGGAATCACCAATTACGCTTATCTTTCTAATGGCGAAAGAGTTGATAATCCTAGATTCTTAAGGAAGTCGGCTGAAAAGCTGGCAAGGCTTCAAGCAAAATTAGCTAGTAGAATAAAGGGTTCTAAGCCTTGGAAAATTATCAAGGATGAGGTTTCCAGACTCCATCAATTTGTAGCTAGAGCTAGACTAGATTTTCAATTTAAAACGGCACACGAGCTATTCGGTAAATGTGATGTTTTAGTTGTTGAAGATTTGAGTATCAAGAACCTAACTAGACGTGCCAAGCCTAAAACTGATATTGAGGATGGCAATTTAGTTTATTTACCCAACGGTCAGTCAGCTAAAAGCGGTTTGAATAAATCTATGCTTG
>NZ_JAUBTK010000203.1:0-1883 GCF_036702455.1 Microcoleus sp. D2_18a_D3 | reverse complement strand
GGCTTGCACCCAAGGCGGCGTAAAGGCTCTAATCCCCTAACCCATACAGGCTAGTTTCATAGAAACGAACCGCACGATCCGGACGTGCTGGTTTCCCCGCATCCGGCTCCCGATGTTCTTGGCTTGCGCCTTTGCTCATGTGGATATAATCGTGGCAGCTTTCGTGAACCGCTAGAAGGTTGTTTATTTTCCAATTACTATGGTTACTGTCTACATGATGCAGATGTACCTTTTCATCGCCTAGAATTTTTAGACCACATTTCCCACATTTATGGTTTTGCCGTTTTAAAGCTTTAGAGGTTTCGCCGTTGTAGAGCTTGCTGTTACGCTCACTCCAGTAGGCTATATCTCCGTCGTAGGGTGATTTCTCCCCTTTGACATTGACAAATTTGTTTTCGGAGTGGGGAACCGCTGGGAACGCTTTTTCTATCAATTTCTTGACAGTATAACGGTTCTGTTTCGATTCCTTATTGAATACCTTGAAGGCTCTATTGTTGAGGAACCACAGCGAGAAGCGTGACCCATCTAACTTACAGTAGCGATGGTAATTTCTCCAGCCTCTAACTACAGGGGCTAATTTCTCAGCTTTGACCGTCGCACCATAATTCGAGTTGTTAACGATGTGTTTTACCTTCTGACGGAATGCTTTAAAATTGTCCGCTGATGGAACGCATCTAAATTTCCCGTTGTTTTGCACTTTGAAATGCCAACCGAGGAAGTCAAACCCATCTGTCGTAGCCGTCAACTTAGTTTTCTTTTCACTAACCTTCATGCCTCGTTCTGCCAGAAATTCGCTGACTTTATCAAGTATTGCCTCCGCATCATCTTTGGGTTTCAGAATTATTACCATGTCATCCGCATAGCGAACTGATTGATGTATTTCCTCAATCCCATTGAGAGCAATATTGGCGAGTAATGGACTTACCACGCCCCCTTGCGGGGTTCCTTGTTCTGGAAATTCTGGATTGACTCCTGATTTTAGACAGCGGAATATTCCGGTCTTGATGCCTTTTGGGGCGATGAGTCGTTCCATTATGCTCGCGCGTGCTTATCCTGTCGAAGCATTTTTCGATATCGAGTTCGATAACTCGCTTCTCTACTCCGTTGGCTCTTGAGCTTAGGTTAAGGAACAGAATTTTTTGCGCGTCCTGCGCCGACCTTCCTGTTCTAAATCCATAACTCGTAGCGTGGAAAGTGGCTTCGTGAGCTGGCTCTAGCGCGTATTTTGCGAGGCATTGCCACGCTCTATCGGCGATAGTCGGTATCTTAAGGAGGCGGGTACTCCCATCCTTTTTAGGGATTGGTATTGAACGTAACTTCTGATGTTTCCAGTTGTTACTTTTGGCTCTGAGTTCTTCACTCAGGGCAAACCTTTCCTCAAATGTGAGTGAGGCTTGGACATCGATTCCCGCAGTCTTTTTGCCAGCATTTAGTTGAGTTACTTGACGTATCGCCAACATTCTTGCAGCCCGAGATTTCAGAATTAGCTTTTGAAGGGACTTCGCTTTCTGCTTGTCTCCAACTTGAATCGCTTTAAACACTCGTTTTTGTAGGCGAAATAAGTCCCTTCGGAATTTCTTCCAAGGTAACGTCTTCCAAGATTCACTAACATTGCTGCTGTGTCTAATCATGCTCTGCTCTAACTTATGTTTTCTGAACACCGAGCGACCAGTTAGTCGGGTGAGGTTTGAGAGTCACCTCTCTCCCCTCCCCTAAGAACCGTACATGAGGCTTTCGCTCTCATACGGCTCAAGCCTTACTTCAAGCGAGATTTAACTTGGGTTTTATGTACCTGCTTGTGACACGCTTTGTGTAAGTGTCGAAGGTTTTCCACGTCGTCTGTTCCTCCTTCAACCACAGGTACTATATGATGGGTTTCGATT
>NZ_JAUBTK010000202.1:0-1919 GCF_036702455.1 Microcoleus sp. D2_18a_D3 | reverse complement strand
AGATAGTCTAGATGGAAGCTCATAACGGTAAATGTATTAGTAGGTACATTTTACACCATAAACTCAGGAGAGCCTTGTTACCAAGGATTGCCCAGCGGTAAGGTGCACAGAGCGCACCCTACAGATAGAGGTTCTGCATAAGTCCTCTCTTTTCACCAAGGATTACCAATCATTCTAAAAGCAGACCAATAATAAGGATGAGAGAAATTCTGACTCCCCACGTTTGCCAATTCCGGGGGTAGCGGCAAATTGCCACCAGAAGTGTGCAGCATCCCCCCTTCAATTCGCACCTCTTGGCGCAACATCGCTAATTGCGCTTGCCGCAGTGCTTCTGTTTTAATCGGAGCAGTTTTTAACTGCCCGTAAAACTCCGTCATCAACCCCAAACTGCCCTCGTCGCTAACATACCAAAGAGTCGCCATAGCCGATTTAACCCCGGCTTGCACGGCTAGCCCGCCAAAGCCCAACTCGGCCTCTCGATCGCCCACAGCAGTCTTGCAAGCACTCAAAACTAACATTTCAACTTGCGGGCTGTGCCAATTCATTTGCCGCAACTGATCCAAACGCAATTTACTATCCCACAACTGAATAAAGGATTGGCTGGGATCTCCCGATCGAAATTCGGCGTGAGTAGCCAAGTGAATCATCCCAAAAGGATACTGCTGGCGCTGCGATTTCAAATTAGCCAGGGTGAAAGCTTCATTCAAGAAAGACTTGCCCGGCCACTGCTGCGGGGTGATTGTCGATACTTCTATTTCCACCGCAGGTAAAGGACTCATCTCTGGAAATTGCGACGCCCCCATTGCCAGAACTTGGGTATTTTTGAAATTGGCGGGGCTGGTATCTGTCAAACTGAGACTCGGCATCGATCCAACACTGTAACGCTCTATCAGAAAGCCTTTGCCGTCGTGCAGGGCGCTCATCGGTATCGATCGCAACCCCAAATCTGAGATAAAAGATAAATTCTCAATGCCTTTGGCTTGCAGTTCTGCTTCGAGTGGCGCTACTATCCACTGGTAGAGCTGCTGAGCCAATGGCAAATAACTTTTAGTATTGCGCTTTACCGGATTAGTCAGTTCAGCCCGAAATCTCTCCATAGCTTCCATTACCTGGGCGCGAGAGGTTCCAGAGATGCGCTGGCGAACGGGCACGCCTTCCGGGGCGATCACCATCATTTCCAGTTCGTCAGAGGCTTGAATTTGCTGTTCTACGCGCAAGATGGGCGAACTGCTGTAAGGCCGAGCGACTGTAGAACCCCTGGGTACAAAGCTGATATAAATGAGAGCTGGTTTGATGCCTGTGGCTTGTTGGACGCCGCGAAGGGTATTTTGGGCATCTTCTAGGGTGGCGATCGCATTTGTTGATGGCAAATTTAGGTAATCGGCAAACTCCCTAGTAAATCTCTCCTCTACGGGAAAAATAACGCCGCCGAGGTCGGTTGGCAACTTAGAAGCGTCAAGATTCCCAGACGCGGGAGGTGAAGTGCGCTGTTGCAAGGAATTAGATATCTGGTTTTGCTCTTGCAAGCTAGGCGAAAATAAACGATTTGTGCTGGGTGGCTGGTTGGCTGCGATCTCCGGTGTCGGTATCGGTGCGAGATTTATGGGCGCAGCAGCAGGCGCAACCACTGGAGTTTGAGGAATGGTTGGTGCGATCGGCAAATTTGATACCGGCGCTGGAGTTTGAGGAATGGTTGGTGCGATCGGCAAATTTGATACCGGCGCTGGAGTTTGAGTAATTGTCGGTGCGATCGGCAAATTTGATATCGGCGCTGGAGTTTGAGGAATGGTTGGTGCGATCGGCAAATTTGATACCGGCGCTGGAGTTTGAGGAATGGTTGGTGCGATCGGCAAATTTGATACCGGCGCTGGAGTTTGAGGAATGGTTGGTGCGATCGGCAAATTTGATACCGGCGCTGG
>NZ_JAUBTK010000201.1:0-1941 GCF_036702455.1 Microcoleus sp. D2_18a_D3 | reverse complement strand
ATGACTAATGACTAATGACTAATGACTAATGACTAATGACTAATGACTAATGACTAATGACTAATGACTAATGACTTCTTACTCTTCAGGTTTTCCCAAATATACCTCAATTACCCGATCGTCATTTTGCACCTCATCCATAGTTCCCTCACACAAAACCGCACCCTGATGCAACACCGTCACCTGCCGCGCAATTTGCCGCACAAACTCCATATCGTGTTCAATTACCAACACCGAATGACTTTCGGCCAGCGAAATTAGCAACTCTCCAGTTAACATTGTTTCCTCATCCGTCAAACCCGCCACAGGTTCATCTACCAACAACAAATCAGGAGATTGAGCCACCAACATTCCAATTTCCAACCATTGCTTTTCCCCGTGAGAAAGCAAACCAGCCGAAATATCAGCTTTAGCAACTAAACCAATTGTTTCTAACAAACCGGAAACCGTGCGTTTTTCAGCAGCAGAAGCAGGCTTGAACAAAGTCGAAAAAACATTTTTGTGGCGGCTGCAAGACAATTCCAAATTTTCGCGTGGCGTTAAATTTAAGTAAACTCGCGGTGTCTGAAACTTGCGACCAATTCCCAAGCGCGAAATCCTATCTTCCGACAACTTGCGTAAATTTTGTCCCTTAAATAACACCCTGCCCTCTGTCGGCTGCACCTTCCCGGTAATTGAATCGAGAAAAGTTGTTTTGCCGGCACCATTGGGCCCAATAATAACTCGCAGTTCGCCCGCATCCATACTAAAATTTAAACCGTTGATGGCTTTAAAACCATCAAAACTCACAGTCAAGTTTTCTATTTCTAAGACTTTTCCATTCATAATTAACAATTCACTCACTAATGGACAACAACCCATACCTGTTGTAGGTGCGGCAGGCAAATATCCTCCCTTATTAAGCAGATTTTCTCCGCTTCTGTGACACCATCATTACTACTTTTTGCTGAATGTTTACTCTCAAGTAAAACTGCTCGAACTGCTCGACACTGGAGGTGGAGAAGCAGCCATAATTCGCTCAGCTAACTTCGAGAGCGGCAGACTTTGCAAATACACTTTTCCAGGTCCGGTTAGCTTGACTAAAAACAAGCCTTCACCGCCAAATAGAGCATTTTTAAACCCGCCCACAAACTGAATATCGTAATCTACAGTCGGCGCAAAAGCTACCAAACAACCAGTGTCCGCTCGCAACACTTCGCCAACTCCCAAATTTTTCTCAACTATTGTTCCTCCCGCATGAACAAAAGCTAGCCCGTCACCCTGCAATTTTTGCAGAATAAAACCTTCTCCGCCAAAGAAACCGGCACCGAGCCGCTTGGTGAATGCTACCTCAATGTCAATGCCGTTGGCCGCACAGAGAAATGAGTCTTTTTGACACAAAAATTTACCGCCAAGTTGGCCTAAATCAAGGGGAATTACTTTACCCGGATAGGGGGCGGCAAAAGCTACGCGCGCCTTACGATTTCCGGCGTTGACAAAGGTGGTAATGAAAAAACCCGCTCCTGTCAGCATCCGTTTGAAACCTTGAAATAAGCCGCCTGTGGATGTTTGCATTTGGATGTCGCCTTCCATGTATGTCATGGTTCCAGCTTCAGCCCTGACGCCTTCTTTGGGGTCGAGTTCAATCTCGATGAGTTGCAAATCGTCGCCGTAGATTTTGTAGTCAATAATATCTGCCATATGTTGCCCCTCAAGCTAAAGAACGAAGCTACTTGCTACGGATATCTAAGTAGGTGGACATATATATTAGGTTTCCTCAGACAGAGATAAACGCAGCGTTTGCCAAGTCTATTGCGATTGCTTTGTTTGTCTGTTGTAGGTGACATTTATTTATGTCAGCCTCCTTCTAAATTACACGATATTTGTTCACCAAAAAACGAGCGAGAAGCCCCTGGCTTCAGACATGGGGAGGAAAGCGGCTGCGACTTCAGTCGCCTTGAA
>NZ_JAUBTK010000200.1:0-1976 GCF_036702455.1 Microcoleus sp. D2_18a_D3 | reverse complement strand
TTGAAAACTACAAAAATAGATGTTTACTTACTTGGCATTTTAATTGTTAGTTTGGCATACCAAGTAAGGAAGAACCGAAATTTTCAACCTTCTATCTATTTGTTTGACCGTCGATTCCACCGCTCCCGATCCGATGGAACAAATCTGGCGTTGCTGAATTGAGGTAGGATAAATGGAGCGAGGGATTCATAAAAACCAACTAACTGAAAGTGAAAGACAATGAAATGTCCCGAATGTAAGTTAACTCATGTTAATAAAAATGGTCACAAAAAAGGCAAGAAAAATTATATTTATGTTGACGGTGACAGGCAATTTATAGATTGCTATCAAAGCCACCGTGGCTACGAACAAGAAGTTAAAGATGAATGCCTAAAGATGTAGATTAAGGGAATGGGTTTTCGGGCGATAGAGAGAGTAAAAGGCGTGCCTCACAGGACAAGAATTAATTGGGTCAAGCAAGTTGGAAAATTGCTACCATCGGCTTACGCTCCCGAGATAATTCCCGAAGTAGGAGAACTAGATGAACTACAAACTTTTGTCGGCTCAAAAAAAACAAAATCGGGGTGGGGACAGTAGTAGACAACTTTAGACCAGGTATTCTAGGAGGGGTATTAGGAGACCGAGCGTGCTAAAACATTTGAACCTTTGTGGGATGTAGTTAGTAAATGGGGATGTTATTTTTATGTGACGGATGGCCCGAAAGTTGCTCCAACGTTTATTTCAGATGGAGACCCAATTATATCCAAAACTTACATGACTTGCAGTTGAAGGTGAAAACACAAGATTAAGGCATTATCTGGCTCGATTAAAACGAAAAACTCTTTGTTATTCTGGCATCAGAAAGAAGGCTCAGATATTCAATTAAGCTACTTATTCATTACCTCAAGTTTAATGATGTTCCCGTTCCATATTCAATTAATTATTCCGAGCGAGCATTACTCACCGCACGGGATTGCTAAATCATACCCCAATTCAGCAACGCCAGTTGCAATAAGCGGAGAACAGATGACCTTGAACAAGAATTAGCAGAAGCCCGCGCGGACTACGCCAAGCTTCTAGAATCTAGTACCCACATCACCCATAAGCTCAGGCAAGAATTAGCAGAAGTGCGATCGCAACTTACGACCGAGCGCGCCGATCGTGAGAAAATGGAAACACAGCTCGCCGACCTGAAACAAAAATCAGCCACTGCCAGCGAGTTGCCAGAAGCGGCCGACTTGCTCAATCAGTTGAAAAACAGACGCAAAAAGTCCGGGGCAAGCTTGGCCGATATGGAGGCGGTTTTGGACATATTAGAAAACCATTAGCGCGAAAGTTGAGCGGAAAACGGTTTTTCTTGCTATGTAATTAACCTGAAACCCTTAACAGGCAAGAGAATTGTTAAACGGAGAGGGTGGGATTTGAACCCACGGAACCTTGCGTCCCTCCTGATTTCAAGTCAGGCGTGTGAGATAGTGTAATGCTTATACTGCAAGGTTTTGACAAATAAATTATTCGAGCTATTGACTTTTATATACCACTACATATACCATTTAAATAGATAAAACCCCCTACCGAACATTGACAAACCAATATGTACAGCACAAGCTCAAACTTCAAATGGCTGAATATTCAAGTACAGCGTCATCAGGCTAAGCCCTACTATGCTGCGAGATTACATCAAAGACTGGGGAGAACTACGCTAGGACTGGGAAGCGACGAAATTCAATCTCTTGCCATTGCTCAACAGTTAGATATAGAAATAGAACGTTTAGTGTCTAACGGTGAACAATTGGAGCTAGACTACTTAAAGTCATTTGTTGCAGCCTTAAAGCAGCCAAAAAGTACCGCTACACTGCGGGTTGTTCAAAAAAACGGTTCTACCGAACCTAGTATGTAAAACTAACTAGCAAAATGCCAATGTAAGAAGCTCCTCAGAATAAAGTTGTCAAAATTTCTAAACCCATAGGCTTTTCTTTTGATTAGCTTTAATTTGT
>NZ_JAUBTK010000199.1:0-2127 GCF_036702455.1 Microcoleus sp. D2_18a_D3 | reverse complement strand
ACTCGATCGAATAAGGTTTCATTTTTTTCGCTTATGTACTAAATACAATGTATCATATATACATGGAATATGCTGTATATTGCTAATCATCCCGAAGAAAAAGCGATCGCAGAAATATGCACTCCTTAAAAACACCGCATTCTAATGCCCTCAAGTGTGCCGAAGCGTACCCATAGGGTTTCTGCATCCATGACAGTCTCTAGTAATTCTCAAGTGAGTGATATTAATTCCGGTGTGCGATTCGTTTAGCCTAGCGCGACCTGAAATGGTCGTTTAGTATGCGGAACCGCCTCCGCTAAGGGAGTCACACCCCTTACCCTCACGTAAAAGACTCTCAAGAGTCCGGTCACGGCCCAGTAGGCAACGAAACAGTCGGAGTGCAGACCACGAAGGTAACGGAAACCGCCAGCCTAAGACGGACAAGTGCTAGAGGGAGTTCCCTAATGGTGAACGAAAGTGAACTATCGTTTAAACTGCGTTATACGAAAAAGAGCCAAACTAGGCTGATAGGCTTTGACCAAAAGGTAAATGGATAGGATTTATAGTTTAGGTTTCTATAAATCGTGTGAACAGAACCTCCATCGCAGAATAGATAGCACCTAAAAGGGGACAGACAACTAAACGGTACAACAGGGTAAACCCTACAGAGTCTAGGAGAGGTCGAATACTCTTAGTAAGTCTGAGGCAACAAAGACCGAACTCTTTGGAGGGCAAAGGATGGAAGAAAAAGCGAATGCGGGTCTGCAATGGATTCGATAGGGGTTGTAACATTACTTCTAACCGAAAGGGAAGCAAACTTCTTCTGGGTCTTATACGAAAGAAACAAAAACCTGGGAATCAAATCTGAGGACAAGTTAGATGGTGTCAGCAATGGCAACAAACGGACTGAAGAAACAGCTAGAGAACTGGAACCAGATTAACTGGAGAAAAGTTATCAAAACTGTTAGAAACCTACGCCAACGAATCTTTCGTGCGAGAAAGCTTGGTGATTTTCGTAAGTTGAGAAGCTTACAGAAGTTGATAAAAAAGAGTTACGCCAATCTACTATTGTCAGTTCGGCGTATTACCCAGACCAACCAGGGCAAGGCAACGGCAGGCATTGATAAAGAAGTTATCAATACCCCAGAGCAGCGGGTAATTCTGGTAAAAAAAAACTGGGAAGGGGGAAACCTCAAACCAACTAAAAGGGTAGAAATACCCAAACCAAATGGCAAAAAACGACCGCTCGGAATCCCGACCGTGCGCGACAGAATCGAACAGGCAATAGTAAAGAATTCACGCTTAACCCGAATGGGAAGCTGTATTCGAGCAAAACTCGTATGGTTTCCGACCGGGAAGAAGCTGTCAAGACGCAATAGAACAAGGTTTCAACCTGTTTTCAAGATGGCACAAATGGGTTCTAGAAGCTGATATCAAAGGCTTTTTCGACAACATCGCCCATGAATCCATTCTGACTAAGATGGGAAAATTTCCAAATCGAGAACTCATCAAAGGATGGTTAAAAGCGGGTTTTGTGTTCCAAGGAAATCTTAATCCAACGGAACAAGGCACACCACAAGGAGGGGTAATTTCCCCTTTGTTAGCCAATATAGGATTGCATGGTTTAGAAAACTTTATAAAGACCATCAACCCTAAACTTGGTGTGGTACGGTATGCCGATGATTTTATCGTCACGGCTAGAGACAAAGAAAGTCTTGAAACCGCCCAAGACCTGATTAAAGCATGGATGTCAAAACGAGGTCTAGAACTCAGCCCTGAGAAGACGCTAGTAACGTCAATCGAAGATGGCTTCGACTTTCTTGGGTACAACTTCCGACACTACGATGGGAAACTACTAATAAAGCCATCCAAGAAGAAGGTACTTGCCTTCTGCAAACGGATTGGTAAAGAGGTTAGAAACCTTAATGGTGCAGAACAAGAAGTTTTAATCAAAAAGCTGAATCCTATTCTCAGGGGTTTTGCCAACTACTACAAAGGTGTAGTTAGCAAAGAAACCTACGGCTATATCTCACACCGAGTATGGCAATACCTTTGGCGTTGGGCTAAGCGTAGCTGTAGTTTAGACTAAAAAATGAGCGCAGCTAAAAGTAGCTACCTTTGAATCTTAGGCAAGCTGTTGCTCACAAA
>NZ_JAUBTK010000198.1:0-2157 GCF_036702455.1 Microcoleus sp. D2_18a_D3 | reverse complement strand
TTGATATTTTGACATATTTTTTCAATTTTTTTGACTGATTTAGCTATTGATTTAGCATACCAAGTAAGGAAGAACCGAAGTTGAATTGGCTTTTGCACTGCAAACTGAGGAAAGTCAAATATTGACACAAGCTAATGAAACTTTAAGTCTGGCCCAGCATCAAGCTAAAACAGAGTTAACGTTAGCTAAAAAACAAGCTAGAAAAATAATTGCGATCGGCTCGACATTTTTAGCGATATCTTTAGCAGCCGCTATCGCCGTACAATTGCAAGTAATTAAAGCCGATCGAGAACTCGCAGAAACTAAAATAGTCCTCGAAAGTTTGTCGTCAAAGACAACTTTAGCCTCAAACCCTTTTCCAGCAATGCTCGAAGCACTGCAAGCAGCACATAAACTTAAAAAATTAGAGGCATTCAGTCCGGCAAAATCCGAAACTAAGATGCAAGTATCGATCGCCCTCCAACAAGCAATTTACAGCATCCGAGAGCGCGATCGGCTCCTTGGCCACCAAGCTAACGTCAGAAACGTCGTTTTCTCGCCCGATGGCAAAATCCTCGCATCCGCTAGCGAAGACGATACCGTCAAACTCTGGAACCCCGACGGCATCTTGCTCAGAACGCTCACGGGGCACGGAGACAACGTTTGGACTGTCAGTTTCTCACCTGACGGCAAGACGATCGCATCTGCTAGTGACGATGCTACTATCAAACTCTGGAACATCGAAAACGGCACACAAATTAGAACCCTTACGGGGCATAGGGGCTGGGTGAGAGGAGTCAGTTTTGCTCCCGACGGGTTGGCGATAGCATCTTCGGGTTCCGACGGCACTGTCAAACTCTGGAATCCAGCAGACGGCACTTTGCTCCAAACCTTTACCGGACAAAGGGGCTGGGCAACAAGCGTCACTTTTTCGCCCGACGGGTTGGCGATCGCATCTTCGGGTAGCGATCGCACTGTCAAACTTTGGAATCCAGCAGACGGAACGGAAATCGCAACGCTGACGGGCCATACCACTGCTGTCAGAAGTGTTAGTTTCTCCGACGACGGCAAAACCCTAGCATCCGCTGGTGAAGACGGTTTAGTCAAGCTGTGGGATGTCCAAAACCTGACTCTCCTCAAAACCCTGCAAGCCCACAGCAGGCTGCCTCTGGAACGTCAAATTCAGTCCCAGAGGCAGCCTCCGCCCAACTCTGGCTACCGCTAGCGAAGACAGCACCGTCAAATTGTGGAATTTATCGCAGTTAGGAGACATCGAGCCGCAAACGCTCAAAGGACACAGTGGCAGGGTTGTCAGCCTTAGTATCAGTCCCGACGGCCGCACTTTGGCAACGGCAGGTATCGATCGCACGGTACGACTCTGGAACCTCACCGGCATCGAACCGAAAGTTCTGGAAAGCCACCGCCGTCAGGTTTTCAGTGGGAGTTTCTCGCCCGACGGCAAAACAGTTGCCTCCGGTAGCAGCGATCGCACTGTTAAATTGTGGAATGCACAAAACGGCAGCGAAATCAAAACTTTTCTAGGACATCAAGGTGCCGTCACCAGCGTCAGTTTCGCCGCTGACGGCAAAATTTTAGCATCCGCAGGAAGCGATAAAACTATTAAATTGTGGAACCTAGAAACGGGCACCGAAATCAAAACTCTTTCAGGACATCTGAGGGGAATTGACAGCGTTGTTTTCAGTCCCGACGGTAAAATCTTAGCATCAGCAGGAACCGATAAAACTGTTAAATTGTGGCATCTAGAAAGCGGTGCCCAAATCAAAACCTTCAAAGGACATCTCGAAAGAGTTAGAAGCGTCACCTTCAGTCCCGATGGCAAAACTTTAGCATCCGCAGGGAACGATCGCACAATATTTTTCTGGGATTTAAACAATTTAGAATCTACGCCAAGAAAGATTGTGAGAGCCCATAACAGCCGAATTACCAGCCTGCGTTTCAGTCCCGACGGCAAAATCTTAGCATCCACCTGCGATGACAGCACCATTAAATTGTGGAATGCAGAAACAGACACCGAAATCAAAACTATCCGAGGACACGGAAGTTGGGTAAAAAGCATTAGTTTCAGTCCCGACGGCAAAATTTTGGGAGTATGTCACTTTTGTAGTGAGTAATTATACTCATGTAGCTTGTCTCTGATTTCCAATTAACCCGTTCAAG
>NZ_JAUBTK010000197.1:0-2237 GCF_036702455.1 Microcoleus sp. D2_18a_D3 | reverse complement strand
ACAGGCATCGACTCTAATTGTAGGAGAGATGGTAGGGGACACTCTGCCATCGACTCTCTAACTGTATCGGAATGATTAAACCACAGAGGGCACAGAGGACACAGAGAAAGAGAAGAGAGAGATAATAATTCCGATGTTAACGGATTTGATATAACCGAGTATTTTTGCGAAAAATTCCGGTTTCTGACTACCCGTGCGTCCAGGAGTATAAAACTTAGGAGAAAATTGTATGCGATCGACAACTATCAAAGGACCGATCGGCACTATTCACATCATCGAAGCCAGTCCCCCTGTGACGGCTGGGGAGTCGGAGTCGCTGCCGGTGGTATTCGTACACGGTATGGCGGTTTCTGCGAACATCTGGGAGGCGCAGCTTGCCCGTGTAGCCCGTACCCGACGGGCGATCGCCCTTGATATGCGGGGACACGGCGATTCTGCACCGCCGGAGGACGGCAACTACGCGCCCGCTTCCTGTGCAGCGGATGTTTTGGCGGTACTGGATGGGCTGGGACTCGATCGAGTGGCGATCGTCGGGCACAGTTTCGGTGCTTGTATTGCCCTCGCCACAGCGGCCAGCGCACCGCACCGCATCGCGCAGTTGATTCTGGCAGATCCACCTGGAGATTTTACCAAGGTGGCTGCAGATGTGCACGAGGAACGCATCGTTCCCTACCAGAGGGCTCTGGAAACGGAGGATTGGCGGGCTGCTGTGGAAAGCAGCTTCAATGAGGCGCTGACAGGAAGCAGGGCCGATACGCGCGATCGGATACTCGCTTGCTTGGCGGCGACTCCACGGGATTGTCTGCGTGGAATGTATCGCGGGATGTTTCCCTTTGAAGCAGTTGATACTCTCGATCGCTACCTAGCAGCCCCTGGAACGCGGGCCCACGCCATTATTGCTCCCTCAAACACTTTTCCGTTCAGCCTCCACGTCCTCCGCCCCACACTGACGACAACTACGCTACCCGATACTGGACACTGGCTGATGCTGGATGCGCCAGAGGCCTTTGCTAGGGAACTGGATATCTGTTTGGAAGGTGTTTAATATATAGCCTTTCTCAGTAGCATGAGGTGTTCTTGGGCATTGGGCATTGGGCATTGGGCATTGGGCATTGGGCATTGGGCATTGGGCATTGGGCATTGGCCAAACAGGAAGAGTACCTTACTTTCCTGAGAACCGCTATAGATTTCGACAAAATCTGTTAGTTTTACCACACTTCATCGAGGGTTAAGTTGTGGGGGTTTTTGAGGATGAAGGCGTTGTTGTCTTTGATTAAGTCACCGCTACAGAGAATCGGTAAGCGTTCTTGATAAGCTTTAATCGCCAGGATATAATCTTTGTCGGCGAGTGAAGTTTTAATTTTCCGCAATTTGTCAGCTACCAGGCCGAGTAGAGTAATTTCGCCACTTAATTTGTCGGTGTTGGGGGTGTGAACTTGCATGACAATTCCCTGAATAATCGTGTTGGGAATGCTGGTAAGCAGTTCGCTTAAAATTTCAATTTGAGGGCGATTTTCTGCGTTTTCTAGGGTTTGGATTGCCTCGCGGATGCGGGCTGCATAATCTCCCAGGTTTTCCCGGTTAGGTAGCAATATTTCAAATTCTTCTGCATCGGCTGTTGGTTTGTGCCAAAGTGTGGCATTATCTAAAAAAGGTTGGTCTTCATGCCAGCCGTGAGTTTGTAAGTAATTTCTCAGTTGATTTAGCTCGATTGTTTCGAGAGTTTGGCTATCTTTTACGGTGACTTTCATGGTTGAACTCCTTGGCTAATTCCTTCCATAATTGACTGAAGGGCGGCGACTGTAAATTGGTTGGTTCTGGGGATGGCGACGGTGACAGCGTTTGTGTTTTGTGTTTTTGGCTTTCCCCGCAGTGATATCCAATATCCGCAGTTTCTGATGCAGAGTTCTGTTTCGGACTGGGTTAACCAGTCTTCGGGTGTTTCGGGGATTAAAACTACAACTAAAATTCGGGGAATGGCGAAGTTATCCATTCTTAAGTCGTCGTAGTTTTTGAGCTTGAGGGGGTAGCGGATAAAGTGATTGTCTTGGATATCTCTTGATGTAGATTTTAACTGCAATTCTAAGCGAGGTGCTCTAATGGGGCCTGTGCCGCCTTTGGCAGCTACTCCCCAATCCACGCTATCATCGTCTACGAAAGGTTGGCTCTCCTGAACTTATGGTTATAAGTTTATCTAATCAGAAAAGCAAGCTAATACGCGATTCCTAAAATTATTA
>NZ_JAUBTK010000196.1:0-2245 GCF_036702455.1 Microcoleus sp. D2_18a_D3 | reverse complement strand
CCCTGAGTTCGGGTAGGACAGACCGGCGCGACCTGAACTGGTCGTTTAGTAAGGAGAGCCTACTCTCCTAATGGATTCACACCCACTACCCTTACGTAAAGAGACTCGTTAGAGTCTGGTCACGACTAAGTAGGTAACGAAAAAGTCGGAGTGCAGACCACGAACGTAGCCGAAACTAGCAGCCTGAGCTGGTTTAGGAGCAAGAGGGAAAGTTTCCAATGGTGAACGTAAGTGAACTATCACTAAAACTGCGTCATCCTACAAAGAGCCAAATAAGGCTGAAAGGCTCTAACCAAAAAGGTAAGTGGATAGGATTTATGATTCGGTGTTTCATAAATCGTGTGAACACGCATCTCCACCGCAGGAAAGATAGCACCTAACGGAAACTAGAAAACTAAACGATACAACAGGGTAAGCCCTACAGAGTCTAGGAGAGGTCGAACACTCTTAGTAGGTCTGAGGTAACAAAGACGGAACTCTCTGGAGGGTAAAGGATAGAAGAAAAAGCGAATGCTGGTTTGTAACGAACCAGATAGGGATTGAAACATCACCCCTGACCGAAAGGAAAGCAGACTTATTCTGGGTCTTCTACGAAAGAAACTTAATCAAAGGAATCGAATTCAAGGACAAGTTAGATGGTGTCATCACTGACAACAAACAGACTAAGAAAACGGCTTGAAAGCTGGAACCAAATTATCTGGAATAAGCTTAACAAGCTCGTTAGAAACCTACGTCAAAGAATCTTTCGTGCGAGAAAAATTGGTAACTTCCGTAAACTACGAAGTTTGCAGAAGTTGATGATACGAAGCTACGCAAATTTGCTACTGTCAGTTCGACGTATCACCCAGACCAATCAAGGTAAAGCAACGGCAGGCATTGATAAAGAATTAATCAATACCCCGGAGCAACGAGTGATTCTGGTAAATAACTGGAATGGGGGAAACCTCAAACCAACCCGAAGGGTGGAGATACCGAAGCCTAACGGGAAGAAACGACCGCTCGGCATCCCGACCGTGCGAGACAGAATTGAACAGGCAATAGTAAAGAATTCACGCTTAACCCGAATGGGAAGCCGTATTCGAGCAACATTCCTACGGATTCCGACCGGGAAGAAGCTGTCAAGATGCCATTGAGCAATGCTTTAACAAAGTAGGGTTCAACAAAGCAGGCGGACACAAATGGGTTCTAGAGGCAGACATCAAGGGATTCTTTGACAACATCGCCCATGAATCCATCCTGAACATGATGGGCAACTTCCCCAAGAGAGAACTCATCAAAGGATGGTTAAAAGCGGGGTTTGTGTTCCAAGGAAAATTACACACCACGGAACAAGGCACACCACAGGGCGGCGTTATTTCGCCGCTACTTGCCAATATAGGTTTGCATGGCTTAGAAAACTTTATAAAAGCCACCAATCCGAAACTTGGAGTGGTTCGATACGCTGATGACTTCATTGTCACGGCTAAAGACAAAAACAGTCTAGAAACTGCTCAAACTCTGATAAAAGCATGGATGTCAAAAAGAGGACTTGAGTTAAGCGTTGAGAAGACGATAATCACGTCAATGGAAGATGGCTTCGACTTCCTGGGGTTCAATTCCCGGCACTACGATGGAAAACTCCTAATTAAGCCGTCCAAAAAGAAGGTATTAACCTTCTGCAAGCGACTGGGAGAGGAGGTCAGAAACCTAAATGGTGTAGAACAGGAAGTCTTAATTAAGAAGCTCAATCCAATTCTCAGAGGTTTTGCCAACTACTATAAAGGGGTAGTTAGCAAGGAAACCTTCGGCTACATCCGATACAGATTGTGGCAATACCTTTGGCGTTGGGCAAAGCGTAGACACCCCAACAAAAACAAGAAATGGGTTCGGAAACGTTACTTCAAAACTATTAAAGGCAACAACTGGGTATTCGCTTGTACCACAAGCGACCGAAGAGGCAAAGACAAAGAACTTACCCTATACTCAATTGCATCTACTCCCATTGAGCGCCATATAAAGGTTAAAGGTGACGCCAGTCCCGACGACCCCTCGTTAAAAGAATACTGGGACAAGCGCCACCAGAAGCTTGGAAAAACCCGCTTCAATAAAGGCTCTAAGCTTTATACGATAGCAGATAACCAAGACTGGAATTGTCCAGAATGCGGCGAACCCTTATTCAACGGGGAAGAAATCGAAACCCATCATATAGTACCTGTGGTTGAAGGAGGAACAGACGACGTGGAAAACCTTCGACACTTACACAAAG
>NZ_JAUBTK010000195.1:0-2246 GCF_036702455.1 Microcoleus sp. D2_18a_D3 | reverse complement strand
CTTCTTCCTTCTTCCTTCTTCCTTCTTCCTTCTTCCTTCTTCCTTCTTCCTTCTTCCTTCTTCCTTCTTCCTTCTTCAATAAATATTATGTCAACGCTAATTTTAATCCGCATTTTCATAGCAGCCGCAGCCTTATTCGGAGGTTTATCCGTTGCAGGCGGTGCTTTCGCCTCTCACGCTTTGAAAAATCAATTGAGCGATCGAGCTTTAACCATTTTTGAGACCGGCGCCCGATATCAAATGTACCATGCCCTGGCTCTATTACTCGTCGCTTTACTCTTGAGCCGCGCCCAAGAGTCTCAAATCTTTTTTGCAGTGGCTGGATGGGCTTTTATTGCCGGCACAATCATCTTTTCAGGCAGTTTGTACGCCCTGAGTTTGAGCGACATTAAATGGCTGGGTGCAATTACGCCACTGGGGGGAGTTGCTTTTATTGTTGGTTGGGGATGTTTGGCAGTGGCAGCTTTTAGTTTTAAATAGAGATTGGCAATTCCCAATGCCAAATCCCTCGGCGATAGTTCCGCTTTTTGACCCCATGCCCTATGCCCTATGCCCTTTGCCCTTTGCCCAATTCCCTAATTATCAAAAACATCCCTGGAAAACAGCTCTGTCAAAGTACGCAAGTAAGGTACAAATACCGTTAAATCTTCAGCAGGAAGCCGCTCGCATATTTCCCAAAACAAAATCAGTAGCATATCCTGCACTAACTCCCAACTTACATGAAGTTTGGGGTACAACATCACGCAAATTGGAAACAATTCTTGCTGTACCGGGTGAATGCTACCTTCCAAAACGCACCAGCACAAATAGCTTTGAAAAATCTCGACATCCCGGATACCAGAAATTTTTACCTCCCGATCGCTCAAATAGCCACTGCTGCTGCGGTATCCTTGATGCTGGGCACTAGCTCGATCGTACACTGCACTAGCAATCTGAGTCGTGTGCTGCAACAAATGCTGAACGGCTAATAGAGCTCTTGAATTCGGGGGCTGATTCGCCGCAGCCTCGTTAATCTCTCCGTAGGGAATGTGCAGATAGTCGTCTACAACTTTTAAGTAGGGCGCAAATTCAGCTCGCTCTGACTCCGAAAGACATCCTAACAAGATTTTGCTAGTATATTGAAACTGCATTGTCACAAATCCCAGCACTAACGGATCTGTATCTGAGTATTTTCGCCTCACTTTGATAATATCTTTTCCCACCAGCACTGACAAGCGGAAAACAGGTTCTCTATCCGCATAAGCGTCTATTGCTTTCCGATATAAGGTGCGAGAATCTGCCGCAATTTCTAAAGAATTAATTAAACTTGGATCGATCGCGTGCCGCTCTATTTGTTTCCCTAAAAGAGCTTCTACTCTACTCCAAGCTATCTCGCTGGCTAATTTCAGGGTATCTGTCAATTTGTCAACTATTGGGGCCCTATTTCCCTCAAAATTAGTTAAATCGAGGCTTGGGAGAATTTGGCGTGGCCCTTGGTTCTCTCGTGTCGCAACTGTACTGTAATATTTTTTTGCCCAGCTAACTGCGAAGGAAGAAACGCTGACACCTTTAGCTTTTGGGAGTTGGTCAGTGTCGGGTCCGGTAATACCTTGGGACGCCTGACTTGGGCCGTGTTGAAGTTGGTCGGCTGCTGGTAAAGATTTTGAAGATATTTGTGAAATACCCGTCATGATAAACCTCGTTTTTTTATTAAGTCGCACCCGATCGATTCCCCTAAGTTTTAACGTTGTCAACTACCATTTTCTGCATTTGTAAGCTGACAGTCATCAGCCATTACGCTTAAAGCTATAAGCAATTTGGCTCGACTGCCTGCATCTTTTATAAGTTGCACGTTAATAACGTTATTTATTGTGCGAGCGATCACCATCACCCTGTGATCGCGATCCTAATTTATTTTTTTGACCTATAAAGAGGACGAGAAATAAATTTAATTTCTCTTAAAATCTGATAATTAAAGTCCAATCTGCCTCAAACAAACTGCTGCTTGAAATACTTTATCTTTGTTTTGGAGCGCTTTGGTCGATCGCCCTAATTTCTTAAAGAAGCTAGGCTACAGCACGATCGAGCGCTGACTTTGGTTAATTTATTTCCGTCGCTGAATTAGAAATGTATTGTGAGTCTGGCGATTGTTAGGAAACCCTAACAAATTTAACGATCGGCTTTTCTAAATAAAATAGGACTTACGCATTGACAAAAAACATTATCTATGTATTCTAGACTCTAACATCATTGCTAAGGTTCGCCAA
>NZ_JAUBTK010000194.1:0-2248 GCF_036702455.1 Microcoleus sp. D2_18a_D3 | reverse complement strand
AACCCACATTCCGCACCCCCAACTGGCACATACGCGAATTGAGGGGGTAAAAGTGAATCATCCGAGACAAGAGCGAGTAAAAATACTCAATTATTTTGGTAGCGCTCGGTAAAAGACCAAGTTTATGACATATCCGTAACCCGATCGCATCCGCGAAAATGCGTTAATTGCGCTCGCTCTTCCGTAACCAATCATCACCAAAAATAGTGTAAACTGGCGAGATAGATGAACGCTCAAATCAGGATTTAGCAGCCCATGCAAAAAGTATCTGAGATGACAGTAAAAAACCTAGATCATCTGGGCTTGATAGCCGGTCTAATTGATGAAATAGGAATTGTCCCAAAAATCAATGAATTAGTAGGGGAACAACCAGGTGAAATAGTCAGTCCCGGCCTGGTAGTTAAAGCCATGCTCATCAATGGATTAGGGATGGTTTCCGCCCCATTATACTTATTTTCTAAATTTTTTGAAGGAAAAGCAATAGAACATTTACTTGGAGAAGGGATTCAAGCGTCACATTTGAATGATGACCGTTTAGGAAGAGTATTAGATAAATTATATTTAGCAGGAATTACGGAAATATTCACAACCATTGCCTTGGAAGCAGCTCAAAAATTCGAGATAAATACCGACACATCTCACCTCGACTCAAGTTCATTTCATCTACATGGCAAATATGAGCAAGAAGTGCCATCAGTATCTTTTTCTGTTACAGAAATAAATGGCAATCAATTAGATAATTCATCAATCAATCATCAAACATCCCCAACACCAATTCAGATTACCTACGGCTACTCTCGCGACCATCGTCCCGACTTAAAACAATTCATTTTAGACCTAATTTGTAGTGGAGATGGAGATGTACCACTATTTTTGCGAGTAGCTTCAGGGAACGAATCAGATAATTCCATATTCGCTTCAATTTGTCAAGACTTTAAAAAACAATTAAATCTCGACAGTTTAATGGTAGCTGACAGTGCATTATATACCGCTCCCAATTTAGAAATGTTAACCAATTTAAGATGGTTAACTCGTGTACCACTAAGCCTGAAACAAGCGCAAAAACTGGTATCTCAACTAAATGAATCAGAATTTCACGATAGTTCTGTGACCGGATATCGTTGGTCAGAACACAAAAGTAATTATGGTGGAATAGCACAAAGATGGTTGGTAGTAGAGAGCCGTTTACGTCGTGATGCTGACCAACGTAAATTATCAAAAAACCTCAAAAAAGCTGAAGTTGAGGGTCAGAAAAAGTTGCGAGAGTTATCAAATATTGAATTTGCTTGTTCAGCGGATGCCTCCGCAGCAGCAAGTCGTTTATCCAAACAACTAAAATATCATAATTTAACCCAAATTACCAGCAGAGAAGCGACAGCAAAACCAGCTACTAATTTGACTATTTCTCACGAAAAATCTAGCTCTAGATTGATATTTAAAGTTCAAGCACAACTAGAAATAGATGCTAGTGTAGTAGCTCGCATAATCAAAGCTAGTGGCAGATTTATCTTAGCTACTAATGTGCTGGATGCAGAGCAATTAAGTCCTGATGAAATGATTGTAAAATATAAGGAACAGCAGTCGGCAGAGAGAGGGTTTGGATTCCTGAAAGACCCCCTATTTTTTACGGATAGCGTATTCCTCAAGTCGCCAGAAAGAATCGAGGCTTTAACTTTGATAATGGGTTTATGTTTGTTGGTTTATACTTTAGGTCAAAGGTTACTCCGGCAAAACTTGCAACTCACTAATAAAACCGTAAAAAATCAATTGGGCCAGGTCACAAATCGACCTACTTTGCGCTGGATATTCCAAACTTTTCAATCGATTCATGCCGTTTGTATTCAAGGGATTCAACAAGTTTCTAATTTGACATCCGAACGATTAGCCATCTTAAATTTGTTTCCAGTTACCTGTCGGTCTTATTATTTCTTACTGTGAAATCAAGTTAATCACTGGATTAGTAAGGCTGATTTTAGCTGAATTAATTGTTGATTTATCAGTGATGTATAATTGTTACATCTCGGGAAAATTCTGCTGGCAATTAAGAGTTATTAATGGTCTGATTATTGACATTTTATGGGTCAAGAAGATTTAATTCATGCCTTTATGTCAATTTTTAGGAATTCCTAACTGAATAATGCTTAGTTGCATAGATATTTTGGGTATTTTACTCACCCTCGATCTCGGATAATTCACTTTTACCCCCTCAATCCGCGTATGTGCCAGTTGGGGGTGCGGAATGTGGGTT
>NZ_JAUBTK010000193.1:0-2277 GCF_036702455.1 Microcoleus sp. D2_18a_D3 | reverse complement strand
TATCAAGGTTATGTTGAACCAGGCTAACCTTCCCTAAGTATTTCTACTTATTTAGGTTAAACGAATCGCACACCGGAATCGATATTATTAAATCCGCAGTTGCCAAAGTTTAACAGTACCATTCTCCCCGCCGCTGACGAGAGTTTCGCCCAAAAGCCCGATCGCCACCGCAGACACAGGGCTAGAATGTCCATCTAAAGTGTGCAGCAATTCGCCGCGAAGATTCCAAAGTCTAACAGTACCGTCAAAACACCCCACTGCAAAGTATTTCCCGTCGGGGCTAATTGCGGCGGCGGAAGTGATGCGAATTCCTGTTTGTAAGGAATGCAATAATTCGCCTGTTTGCAAATTCCAGAGTTTGATAGTTTGGCCGCCGTGACTGACAAGAATTTGGCTATCGGAAGAAATCGCTACATAATTTTCGCTGCCAAATGTTCGCCTCACTTCGCCTCCCGGCAATTCCCACAAAGTGACTGTGGCGCGACAGAAACCGCTGGCTGCATTGAGGCCGCTGGCTACTAGCATTTTGCCGTTGGAACTCAGGGCGATCGCACTTATGTCATCCCCTTGGTAGCCTTCCAAAACTTGCAGCAGTTGGCCGCTGTTGAGGTGCAGAAGCTTGATTGTGCCGCGGGTGGTGCCGATCGCCAAAATTTGCCAGTCGGGGCTGACGGCGACGGATTCGTGGCGGTGTACGTCTGCCAAACGCTTCAGCAGTTCGCCGTTTTGCAGGTTCCAGAGTTTGACTGTACCCGCGCGCGATCGTGTCAGCAGCGTTTTGCTGGCGGGACTGAAAGCCACTAGCAACACGGCTGTTGAATGTCCGAAAATCGTCTGCCGCAGTTCCCCGCTGTGCAAACTCCAAATTTTCACCGTACTATCCTCAGAACCCGTTGCGAGGAATTGTCCGTCGGGACTGATAGCTGCAGACAAAATCCTGTCTGAATGGTGGAGAGTGGCTTTTAAGATGGCGCCGGTTGAGGTTTTTGGCTGCGTTTTATACCCTGCTATTTCCAGCCAGTCGATCGCATCTCTCCAATTTTTGAGAGCATTTCGGGGCCGATTTGTCAATAATTCTATGTATCTGTACAAAGTTTTTGACAAATCAACTTCTACACCTTTGATTTGTTTGTTGAGAAAAACCGCAATTTCGGCTGGGCTGTAGCCGCACAGCAAGCCGCAGAGGTGCCGCTTTTCTACGGGTGTCAGCCCTCTTCTGGTGTGGGGGGCGAATTCTTGTTTGGCATTTGCCAAGTCGGTGTAAAGCTTTTGGATGTCCCAGCCGTTGCTGGCGCGTGCAAATGGTTCTTCGGGTCGATCGAGGGTAGAGGGTATCATTTGCGGCAGTCGCGATCGAGTTCCTAGTCTAATTCCTAACCAAAATCCTAACATTCGCTGTGCGCGATCGGACTGTTGTCACCGCTAATCTATTTTTAACACAGCAAACAGGGGAATGAGTTGCAGGTAGAAAATCCTCTCCTTTACAGTTGGCAAAATAACTATACATCAATCGGAGAAATAGAAAATGCCTGGAATTGCGATCGCCTTATTTTTTATCCTAGGTTTAGTTTTAAGTCTTGTTGGCTATTTTTGGGGATTAGTTCAAGCTTTTGGAGAGGAAACTATTTGGGGAGTGCTTTACTTGCTTGTCCCATTGGCATCATTGGTTTTTTATATCAAAAATTGGAGCAATAAAAAAATCAGAAAAACCTTTTTAATTCAATGTGCTGGATTGCTAATGTTTGTATTGGGAGGCATTACTACTTCAGTATTTTATGGCAAAAATTTTGTAAAAGTCTCTGACTCTGGATCTAATATAGAGCCGGGGTATAACGAGCAATCGCCCTCTTCTTTTCCTTCTGGTTTCAACACTTCTCCATCACCCTATCAAGAGTTATCTCCTGCTTTCGAGTCAGTTCCTGCTGCCGAGCCATCTCCTGCTGTCGTAGCACCTGTTTCTGAGCCTAATTCTCCTCGTGTTGCTGCTCAAAATTCTGACTTCAAAAAATCGATGAAACTCGGCTATATCTACTACGGGCAGGGAGACTATCAAACCGCTTTAATCAATTTTAACAGAGCTTTACAGATACGTCCGGGCGATGCTTATGCTGTCAAGGCTGTTGACAACACCAAAAGTGCGATCGTCCAAAGCAGTGTTAAATAATAATCCGTGCCTGATAACTTGCATACAGCGGATAGATATAGCATTTCTCAGAAAGATGAGGTATGATGTTACTGACACTCATTCATGAGGGTCAAACAGAGAACACACGATCG
>NZ_JAUBTK010000192.1:0-2385 GCF_036702455.1 Microcoleus sp. D2_18a_D3 | reverse complement strand
TCTCTACCTCTGTCTAAACTCACAAAATTTACACTCAACTTCTTCTGAGTGAATTTTTGCTTAGTCTAAACTCCAATTCCGTCCTTCCTTTGGAAACTGAGCATCCAAGACTCCAGCCCTCACTAGAAACCTATTCGATATACTTTGACAACACCTCACCTCTCAAGTTAAAATAACGCCTAAATAAAATGCTGTCTATTCACATTAGAGGTAGAGAGATGAAACACGCCAGATTTATTACGGGGAGGCCAACAATCAAATTCGTAGCTATTTTGGTGGGAGCCTTTTTTTTGACGCTAGCAGCTTTCACAGTCAGCGCCCAGCAGACTAGCGAAGCACAATTTAGGGTCAAGAACGAAAACGCTTTTAATATTAATTTGATTCAATTTAAGCGCACTGAATATGTAGGCCCATGTGCCGGTACTGTCTTCTCCCCTGATTCGCAAAGCGCTCGATTTGTCTCCAGCAAAACTCCTCCGGGCCCTAACAGGAGGGTGATAATTAAAAATGTGACTGAGGGAATGGAAACTAACCCATATCCTTACACAGACCGAGGTTACAACAAAGGTGAGTTCTCCGAGGATTTTGGATTTAAGTTGGGTAACAGTCACAAAACAAGAACTTTTTCGGTTTTAGAGGGAGAAAATAACTTTCTCTATGAAATCAAAGAAAATGACCAAGTTATAGAACAGGGTGCGCTTACGGCTGAAGTTTCTGTACAAAACTTAGGTACTTTTCCCCGTCAGCAAATTTGTCAAGATCAGGTAGAATGTCGGGATACTGATGATTGTCGTGACCGTAAAGGCAGAAAAAGAAGTTGCAGACGAGAGTGTTTTCCTGTTCAACAGTGCCGCTGTCCGTAGCTACTTTCTGTCATCATCAAATTATTTGCTTTAATTAACCGCTGAAGAGACAGAGCAATAACAAACAAGAAAAAAGAGAAGTTATTTTCCGGTGAAAAGGGGCAACCACGGGAGATTGCCCCTCCAACAAAATTATTGGTTTAAGTAATCGGGTGAAAGTAAAATGCGGCTCCTAAGACGGTGTATGTTGCTAAAAGGAGCACTCCTTCGAGCCAATTAGAGCGGCCGTCGAGACTAATTAGATTAGCAATTGTCACTGCGATGGCAACTGCAACTACTTCAAACGGATTGAAGTTTAAATCCATCGGCTGATGAATTATTAATCCGATAATTACCAACACCGGCGCTACCAGCAAAGCAACTAGCAAACTCGAACCCATTGCGACAGAAACTGACAAATCCATATTGTTTTTCATCGCAACTCCCACCGCCGTTACATATTCCGCCGCGCCGCCAACAATCGGCAATAGAATGACTCCTGTAAACAGCGGCGTCAATCCCAATCCTTTGGTAGTTTCTTCGACAACACCAACGAAAATTTCTGATTCAAAAGCAACGGCAACAGTTGAGGCAACTAGCACTCCTATCCACAGCCACAAATTCGGTTTGTGCGTAGTAGATTCCTCTTTGGTATTTTGAGGATTTTCTGACTCTAGTTCTAGTAAGCTAACATCGTAAAGATAGCTGTGGGTTTTTAATGAAAATAGCAGAGTTAGAGCGTAAACTGCGATTAGGACGATCGCAGTTATTAAGGAAAGATTTTGAATGGCTGCGGGTTCGACTCCATTGGAGGTGTAAATTACCATTGTCGGCAGCAGGATTGCAATCACTGCTAGAGTCATTGTGGAACCGTTCACCCGCGCGATTATTGGCTTAAATTCCTGTTCTTTGTAGCGGATTCCTCCTAACAGCATGGAAAATCCCATGACTAAGAGCAAGTTGCTGATAATTGTACCGGTTATGCTGGCTTTCACAATGTCAATTAAGCCAGCTTTCAGGGCAACTATGGCAATAATTAATTCCGTAGCATTGCCGAAGACGGCATTTAATAAGCCGCCTATGGAGGGGCCTGTAACGATCGCCACTTCTTCTGTTGCGGTACTCAACCAAATAGCCAGAGGTATAATGCCTAAAGCGGATGTGATGAAAACTGCAAGGGAACCCCAGTGCAAATACTCAGCGGCGATGGAAATGGGGATGAAAATTAACAGCGCTATGGAAAGAATTTTTTTGATTGACATAGGAACTCGGATGGTGTATGGAAGGGTGAGGTCGAGTTGTCGGGGCGATCGCAAAGTTGATTTTACATGATTCAACTATTCTCTGACAATTCCGGCGGCAAGTGCGATCGATTATTGGGAATTTTTAACCGCAAATGCACCCAGATCGAGGCAGATTAAATATAATAGAATTATATCGACATCGGTGAAAAGATATGTCTCAATCGGCTCTCCTGAACTTATGGTTATAAGTTTATCTAATCAGAAAAGCAAGCTAATACGCGATTCCTAAAATTATTAAA
>NZ_JAUBTK010000191.1:0-2578 GCF_036702455.1 Microcoleus sp. D2_18a_D3 | reverse complement strand
AAGTTACATCATCAAATATTTTTAACTGGTTTACACACTGCTGTTATTGTACCTCATCTTTCTGAGAAAGGCTATAATGCTCCGCAAAATTTTGCTATTCAAAAGAGACATCTCGCTCAATCTTTTGAATCAAGAGAAAACTTCAAAAACTGGAGCAAAAAATAAGCGACTTCGAGCCGGGTGGGATAATGACTATTTGACCAAAATCCTCGCTGTTGCAGTTAACTAAATTCTCACGAATAACTCATTATTAACTCTTATACAACTTGGAAACAGTGGTTGTAATAGTTTTATTGTATCAAAATTAGCAGAAGCGTAAAAACCACCATTAATCAGTTACTGTTTTCTTACTAAAGTCATTACAAAGCGTGTCTGTAGCTTCTTTGAATGGTGAATTTATCTCAAAATATACTCACCACTGATGAACAGTGTTCAATAAGATGCGTTCCCCCTGAGTGCCCGCCCCAGTGAGTTTTGAATTAATAACTGTCAAAACTCAAAACATACTTGCCCCCATCCGCTACTCAAAACTCCTTACAATTACCCCTTACCGATGTACCTCATGTTACTGAAAAACACTATATTAGGTTGTTACAAGTTATTGCCAAAGTCTTCCAAAATTCAATCAAAAATTATATAATATATGGGGATAGTAAAGCTGTACAACTTAAAAAAAGAGGAAGTATGACTGAGATTGGCAACAAAACCATACTGTTTGGTTTAGCTTGTTTGAGCCATGTTTTATTTACGAATAATGCAGCCCTCGCTACAGAATCCAAAGTAGCGCAGCCCCCATCTCAGGAGACTGTAAATTTTATAGAGGAAATCCAAGAATTAACAGAAGAAATAGAACCTTTAGGACAGATAACATCTGTTTCTCAACTATCGGACGTACAACCAACAGATTGGGCATTTGAAGCAGTACGATCGCTCGTAGAACGTTACGGCTGTTTGCAAGGTTATCCCGACGGTTCCTATCGAGGCAATCGAGCGATGACTCGCTACGAATTTGCAGCGGGTCTCAATGCTTGTTTGAATAGAATGAACGAGCTAATCTCATCAGGAACAGCAAATCTAGTCAAGAAAGAAGAATTAGCTGCTATCCAGAAATTGCAGGAAGAATTTGCTGTCGAATTGGCCACCTTGCGAGGTCGCGTTGACGCTTTGGAAGCCCGCACTTCCGAATTAGAAGCTAACCAATTTTCCACAACAACCAAACTTAGCGGTCAACTAATTACCTTCTTGGGCGACGCATTTGGCGAGAATGCCAGCGATGTCAATAACCCCTCTTTCAATTATCGGCTGCGACTAACTTTAAACACCAGTTTTACAGGAAAAGACAATCTGATAGTTCAACTTCAGTCGCACAATATCAAACTATTCGATACAGGATCAACATTTGGAGGCAGTGTTGCTGCTGCTTCGGCTGGAGTATCGGATGAAACTCGCTTCGTAACAATTAGTGGCGACCCAAATACTGTAACGCTTCGCCAGTTAGAATATCAATTTCCTGTTGGCGATCGCCTGCGAATTTATCTGAACGCTCTGGCAGTCGATGCCTCATTCCTTACCGATACGGTTACACCTTTTATAGATCCAGCTACTGCTGCTATCTCTAACTTCGGTCAAGTTAATCCGATGTATGTTCCTACTGCTGGAGAGGGAGGTATTGGCTTTAATTTCAATCTAAGTAACAATTTCCGAATAGATGGGGGTTACTTTGGCGAAGCAGGTAGCGTCTCCAGTCCCCGTCGCGGTTCGGGATTATTTAATGGAGGTTATACAGCCTTTGCCCAATTACTTTATACTAGCGATCGCCTCAAAGTTGGTGTCCTCTACATCAACTCATATTCTCCTAAATTTGGAACAGACACTCTAGCTGGAAGTAATGCGGCCAAGATAATTCAAGTCAATGGAGAAGGTGCTTTTAATAATCCAGTTGTTGCTAATAGTTATGCAATCCAAGCTAATTACAGATTGAGCCGTCGCTTTGAAGTTGGTGGGTGGTTGGGTTATCAGAAAGCTCGCGCTTTAGGTGATGTTAAAGGAGATGCTGATGTTTGGAATTATGCTCTGAATCTCAATTTTCCCGACTTGATTAAAGAAGGCAATCAAGGAGGGATTGTATTTGGCATGCAACCTCGATTGGCTGGCACGAGCAATAGCGATCTCGCTGAAGCTATTGGAGTGTCTCCAGGACAGAGAAAAGATCGCGATGTCGGCTTTCACATCGAGGGATTCTACAGGTATCAAATCAATGATAATATCTCAATTACTCCTGGTGTAATTTGGCTGACAGCTCCCAACCACGACAAGCGAAATCCAGATACAGTCATTTTTGTAATTAGAACCAGTTTTTTGTTTTAATTACACAACGGTTAATCGCTCGGACTTGAGGTAATATCAAGTCCGAGCGATTGCAATTCATAAAAATGGTTTGTAGTGAGGACGCTCAGTCCTCAAAAAGAAGGACGCTCAGTCCTTACTACGAACCTGACTTATCACCAGAAAACGAGCGAGAAGCCCCTGGCTTTAGACATGGGGAGGAAAGCGGCTGCGACTTCAGTCGCCTGGAATC
>NZ_JAUBTK010000190.1:0-2603 GCF_036702455.1 Microcoleus sp. D2_18a_D3 | reverse complement strand
AACCGGGAAAGAAAGGATTTCCACGTTTCAAAAAGCATGAAACCCGCGATTCTGTTGAATACAAAACCTGTGGATGGGTGCGATTCGTTTCCTCGAAAAATGGAGATATAAAACTCAAAGTGTACGATGAGTAAGGGTTCAACCTCTCGTCTTGGTGGAAATAAAACCCTTAACAACTTAATGATCATGAGGGTGTAAGTCCCTCTCCATAAGCGCAATGGTTAAAGCGCTTCCCCCATGCTGAACAATTAGCAACTGTCAGGATGAAGCGGGGAAGTCAAATAGGGGTAAAGCAGTAGCCTAAACTGTCATCCCACCTTAGCAGGAATCTATGAGTAACGCAAGTGAAGATGCACCTGAACCATCGTTAAAGTTAACCAGTGAAATAAGGCTGATACACTGGGAGTCCCAAAAGGGCAAAGGTAGGGAATTGGCAACTCCAGCCGTGACCAATAAGCGCTTCCCTTAACCTCGGTGGATAGCATCACTCTAAAGATTCAACCAATGGTCATTAGGAACGAAGTAACTCTTATACATCTCTCAGAAAAAAGGTCGATACCTGAGTAGGTAGCTAGCTAAATGATGTATCAGAGAAGGATTGAATCAGAAGCCAATGCCTCACCTAACAGTGAGGATACGCTGACGGATTCACGATTGTTTGGAGGGAATAGGAACAAGTAGTAGTAAATATGTCTAATACAGAGTCAGAATTGGCGACTGTGGAATGGAAAGATATTCCTTGGCGTAAAGTCGAGCGAATAGTTTTTAAGCTACAAAAGCGCATATTCCAAGCCTCTCAACGTGGAGATGTTCGAGCAGTCCGCAAGCTTCAAAAGACCTTGATTAATTCTTGGTCGGCTAAGGTGTTAGCCGTGCGTCGGGTAACTCAGGATAACCAGGGCAAGAAAACCGCTGGAATAGATGGGGTTAAGAGTTTAACCCCTAAACAAAGGCTGGAACTTGTTAACCGACTGAGGTTAAACCAAAAGGCAAAACCAACTAGAAGGGTTTGGATTCCTAAGCCTGGAAGGGAGGAAAAACGCCCGTTAGGAATACCCATAATGCACGATAGGGCAACCCAAGCTCTAGTAAAAGCTGCCTTAGAGCCAGAATGGGAGGCAAAATTCGAGCCTAATAGCTACGGATTCCGACTCGGAAGGTCATGTCACGACGCAATCGGAGCAATCTTTAATGCGATTAGGTACAAGCCAAAATACGTGCTAGATGCCGACATTGCCCAATGCTTCGACCGAATTAGCCACGCTGCACTTCTCAGAAAACTGAATACATCCCCCACCATTCGTCGCCAAATACGGGCATGGTTAAAAGCAGGGGTAATTGACTGGAGCAATTATGCCAATAAGCAAAAAGCATACAGTCCTACTGAGGAAGGCACACCTCAAGGAGGAGTGATTAGTCCACTCCTAGCCAATATCGCGTTACATGGCATGGAAAACAGGATAAAGCAATATGTGGCTACCTTGCCCTGTAGACCAGGGTATGGGAAAAAGGTAAACCAAATGAGCCTCAGCCTCATACGCTATGCCGACGATTTCGTGATTATACACGAAGACCTTGCCATAGTCCAAAAGTGCCAGGAAATAATAGCAGAGTGGCTAAGTGACATTGGCTTGGAACTTAAGCCTAGTAAAACAAGAATATCCCACACACTGACTGAATACTCAGGAAATATTGGGTTTGACTTTCTTGGGTTCAATATTAGACAACACCCAGTAGGTAAATACCAAACTGGTAAATCCACCAACAAGGAACCACTAGGATTTAAGACCATAATCACCCCCTCAAAGAAAAGCGTGAAGGGACACTGTAAGAAAATAGCAACCATCATAAAAGAGCATAGTGCAGCCCCACAAGCAGCATTGATAGCCAGACTCAACCCAGTTATCAGGGGTTGGGGCAATTATTTCTCCACAGTCGCAAGTCAAGAAACGTTTGACAAGCTAAGTCACATCACCTTCAAGCAGCTTTGGGCATGGGCAAAACGTCGATGCAAAAAGGAAAGCAACGCCCGAAAATACTGGAGAGAAATCGAAGGAAGAAAATGGACGTTTGCCACACCTGATGGGCTAAAACTAGCTGAACACCCTGATACACAAATAAAAAGACACACAAAGGTGAAAGGCAGTCAAAGTCCCTACGACGGAGATTGGGTATACTGGAGTCAAAGATTAAGGAACTATCCTGAAATCCCAAAAACACTATCCGAACTGTTGAATAAACAAAAAGGTAGATGTTTGCACTGCGGTCTGTATTTCACGTCAGATAGCCTTGTGGAAATTCACCATTTGGACAAAAATCGCAAAAATAACAAGCGCACAAATCTGATGGCTATACACAGACACTGCCACGATATCTTACACGCCATGTGGGAACCTAAAGAATGGGAGATAAGAAGTGATGACTTCTATGAACCCATCCCCTAACCCAAACCTGGGCAAAGAGGTACACATGACAAGTGCCAAGCAATTGAGGAGCCGTGTGCGGGGAAACTCGCAAGCACGGTTTGTGCGGTTCGTTTCTATGAAACTAGCCTGTATGGGTTAGGGGATTAGAGCCTTTACGCCGCCTTGGGTGCAAGCCCT
>NZ_JAUBTK010000189.1:0-2633 GCF_036702455.1 Microcoleus sp. D2_18a_D3 | reverse complement strand
AATCTTACACACGCTCAGCGCCGTCAGGAGCCAAAGTCTTTTGATGTAAGGGTTTGAGGCTTTTTCAGCAAGCCCTAGTTAGTGACAACTGGTTACATTTGTAGGTGAACCACAGTGCGGTAAGTCCTACCCTCCAAGTGCAGGAGTGAAAGCATATCCCCTAGCTTATTAGGTAGCAACTAATAGGTTAAAGCGGGGATAAAAGGGAGAACTATCGGGAGTCAACCTAGATACCTGTCGAGCAAAAGTCCATGCGTAGCGCAAGCAAAGATACGTCTGAACCATCGTAAACGAAAATGGTGTAACTGACTGAAACAAGGCATAAACCAGTTGAAAAATACGGTAAAAGCTGATTAACACCAAGCCAAAAGGCAAGGATAGGGCATAAGCGGTTGAACAACCGACTTATAAGCACCGCTCAGAAACCCGGTGGAAAGTATCACGCTAAAGACTCAATCAAATATGTAATCGGAACGAAGTAACCCCTAATTATCTCTGGGCAGGTCGATAACCAGTAAGTAGCTAACGAATGATGGCTAGGGGAGGGATTGTATCAGAAAGCGAAGACCTCACTGTAATGGTGTGGATATGCTGACAGATACACGGTAATTCCAAAGGAGTAGAACAAGTAGCAATGAATATATCTAATACGCTGAACAATCAGACGGTGGAATGGAAAGACCTTAACTGGCGCCAGCTAGAAAAGGTAACTTTCAAGTTGCAAAAGCGCATATTCCCAGCGAGTGAACGTGGTGATGTTAAAGCAGTTCGCAAACTTCAGAAGACCCTGATTAGGTCTTGGTCTGCAAAGTGTATTGCGGTACGTAGGGTGACACAAGATAACCAAGGTAAAAATACGGCAGGTGTGGATGGTGTAAAAACACTAACCCCAAAGCATCGTATGAACCTGGTAGGCAAGTTAAAGTTAACCGGAAAAGCTAAACCCACTCGTAGGGTTAATATTCCCAAAACCGGAACAACTGAAACTAGACCATTAGGAATCCCCACAATAAACGACCGCGCTTTGCAAGCGTTAGTCAAGCTAGCGTTAGAGCCGGAATGGGAGGCAAAATTTGAGCCAAACTCTTACGGTTTTAGACCAGGGCGCTCATGTCACGATGCGATAGGGGCAATATATCTCAGTATCAGACAAAAAGCCAAATATGTGCTTGACGCTGATATTGCCAAATGCTTTGACCGTATAGACCACAAAGCGTTATTATCCAAAATACACACATACCCCACTCTAAACCGCCAATTAAAGATGTGGCTAAAAGCAGGGTACTGTGTAGGAAACGAATTATTCCCTACTAATGAAGGTACACCACAAGGCGGGGTAATTTCTCCCCTACTTGCGAACATTGCCTTACACGGTATGGAAGAAAGAGTAAAGCAGTACGCGGAAACACTGAAAGGACAAAAAGCGATTAATCGCTCAGCCCTCAGCCTAATCCGCTACGCTGATGACTTCGTGATTATCCATGAGGATTTGAACGTGGTTAAGAAATGCCAGGAAATAATCGCAGAATGGTTGAGTGACATGGGATTGGAGTTAAAACCAAGTAAAACAAAATTAACCCACACCTTCATTGAGATTGATGGTAATGTTGGGTTTCAGTTCTTAGGTTTCCATGGGAGCATCTCATATTTGTAAAAACACTTCTTCTGGCTCCTTCCTTCTTCCTTCTTCCTCTTTTCTCCTGGCTCCTGACTCCTGACTCCTAACTCCAATTTGGGCTTGGCTGCAAAAGTGAGATGCTCCCGGTTTCCATGTACAACAACACAAAACAGGGGCCTACAAATGTGCCAACGGTTCAAAGGGAACACTACTAGGTTTTAATACATTAATCACCCCCTCAAAAGCCAAGGTAAAAACCCATCTAGCCAAGATTGCCGAAGTAATAGATACCCATAAAACCGCCCCTCAAGCTGCCCTAATTAGCAAGCTGAACCCAATCATTAGGGGATGGTCAAACTATTATTCGACAGTTGTAAGTAAGGAAACCTTCTCAAAGGTTGACCATTTAGCCTACGATAAATTAAGAGCTTGGGCAAGAACGAGGGGAAAAGGGAACATCAATAAGGATAAATACTGGCGAACAGTAGGCGACCGCAATTGGTGTTTTAGTACCGAGAACGGAATAGAACTAACACGGCACTCAGATACGCCAATCGTAAGGCATATCAAAGTAAAGGGTGTTGCTAGTCCGTTTGATAGAAACTGGACTTATTGGAGCAAGCGTAGAGGTGAATACCCAGAAACTCCTAACAGGGTTGCATCCTTAATCAAGCGTCAAAAGGGTATTTGTCCTCACTGTGGTTTGTACTTTACCAGTACAGACATTGTAGAAGTTGACCATATCAAACCAACATCGTTAGGTGGAAAGGACACCTACGATAACCTACAACTTCTGCATAGACACTGCCACGACACAAAGACAGCAACAGACGGGTCAACACGCTCTAAAGGAAGTGTTAAAACCTGATAGTTGGTCTTAAATCGTATCCATAACAAGGATGGAATTATCAAGGAGCCGTGTGAGGTGAAAGTCTCACGCACGGTTCGTGCGGTTCGTTTCTATGAAACTAGCCTGTATGGGTTAGGGGATTAGAGCCTTTACGCCGCCTTGGGT
>NZ_JAUBTK010000188.1:0-2656 GCF_036702455.1 Microcoleus sp. D2_18a_D3 | reverse complement strand
GTTGAAGAGCGGGTAAAATTAAGCCCCTTGACACCCCAGCCCTAGTTTTTAGGTAGTTGTGGCGATAGCTGCACGGCGATCGATTCAAAGCCAAACCTTTGTGGTGATTTGAATTATTTTGACTTTAAAAACTACAACTCGCGACTCGACTCGGCTGCCCTTACTCGAATATCTGAAGCAGCCTGCAAGTCGCTACCACTGGCTCACCATTGATGCTATCAATCCAAGTACACTTTGACCAAAACAATGCAGGAAAATCGCACTTACTCATTCACAATTTTTAGCTAAAATTTGGGAGGAAAAAAGAGGAGAAACCAGCACAGTTATTACTCGTTACACCTCGTAATTCCTACTTTTTCGGTTACAATCAGTATAAATACTTATCAGTTTTTGTAAAGAATTGTTGCTTTTGACGCGATTTTTTGTATTTTAGACCCTTCTGAATCCTCCTCAATCCTCGTAGTTAGTGTGGTAGTCGCATAGCAAGCCATGTCAAATAGACGTTATAGGGGGTAAAATTGAGCACTCTTTGCAAATTAAGGGTTTTTGCAAGATTGCTATGAGAATTGTTGGTAGGCAGGACTGGCGCGATCGCACACGACAACAGCCAAGGCAAGAAAGTTTGATGGGGCAGTTTGGACTTGGATAGAACTGTGCTCCTGCCAGTCGCTCTTGAAGTCAGGAGCGAGCCAATTGGTGTACAGGGCAGCCGCCTTTACGATGGAGCCGAGCATCGCACGACGCATTCGAGTTGGTGCTGTTGAGTATCGGCGGCGGATGCCTGACGCGATCGCGCCTTGCCCTCCTGTTTGCAAGCGAAGCAGCCTGCTGATGTCGATGATGGCGAGGGAATCGTTCGTCCGATAGCCAGCAAGAGCGCGATCGCCTTGACACCTAGGATTCCCCATTCATAAAGGTGCATCGTTTTTGTTTCTGCACGTAAAAGTCTGGTGTGTGATCACAAAACCATTGCTTGCTACCGAGAAAGAACAGCCAAAAGCAGCCTCAACAAGCAAAGGCACGAACAGCACAAAAAGGCAGTAATTTGGCAGGAAATTGCAGGCGTTTGCAGGATATTTTCAGGTAAATGCAGGTAAAATGCAGCCCCTACAAATACCTGCAAACGCCTGACTTTATACTGCAAACGCCTGATTTTATACTGCAAACGCCTGACTTTAGGGCACACAAAAAATCAGCTAATTTTTTTGGTGGCGGCTTCGATCGACGGTGCGAGTCGCGAACAGGTAAGTCTGCTGGCGGGCGATCAAGTTACCGCATCAAGCCGATCGCCTGGTTGATTCCGTGTCAGCACGAAGAAATCAAAAAACGGGGCAACGATCGGCAATCTGCTTGAACCGGGCAAGTTCTGCCTCGCCGACGATCGCGTAAGAAATTTATATGAATGGTTCTATCCCTTCTAGCCGTAGGAAATATACGCAACCGGATGCGTCGCCTGCGACAATTGTGGCTCCATCGGTGCAACAACGCAACAGGCGATTGGGCGTAAGCGTGTTTATTGATGCCTACATCAGTTTGATTTTGAGGCAAAACGAGGACAACTAGCCACAAGTCACTGAAACCGGACAATTTTGTGTGGTTTTTTATTGACTGTCAAAATTAGCAGCTACCCTCCGAGCGTCGGCGAATCAGTTCGCGTATCCGGTCGCGCACTACGGCGTCCTCAGAGGCTAGCCAAGTAGCTATGGTGGCCGCATCGTACCGAGTCCCCGGCGCACCCCAGCCAAACATCTGTGTAATCAGGGTTTGTAACTGTGCCGGATAGTATTCATCCCACCAAACTGTCGCAATTTCTCGCAATTTTTCGGCATCGAGGGGGGCGATAATTTCTGGCTCTGGCACGGGTTGGGGGGGGGTTGGTTCTTGCGGATTGTCGCTACCGGCGCTCGGCTTCGCCGTCAGTTCCGAGAATATCGCTCGCTCCGAATCGGTCAAAGCGGCCCAAACTTTCTCGCGGTTTGCAGCTCCCCTGGCACAGACATCTTTAAGGATTGGCAAGATGTCGGCCGCTGTCCGTCGTGCAGATTCGGGGTCGGGTTCTGCTATTGCCACCCAAATCATCTGCACGAGTTCGAGTTCATCTTCGTTGAGTTCTAAATGCGGGGTTTGAAGGGGTTCGCACGGGTTTGCTGCGGGGTTTGTCGGTTGGCTTAAATTCCCATCGGGTAAGGGTTCTGGTATTTCAACGGGGTTGGTGGGGTTCAAACCTACTTTTTCTATTATTTCTGACTGATGACTTGTGATTTGGCTTTCTTCAATCAACCCAGAAAAAGACTCTAACTTTTCATAAAAGTGATGACTTGTACCGCGACTTTCCTCAGTCAACGAAGAAGAAGACTCTAACTTTTCTGAAATGTTTTGAATCTCTAAACCCCGTAAATGGCTGCAATTCCCGTCTAATGAGGCTTCTGGACTCCGTATCAACCCCGTATCAGTGGGGAAATTCTGGGGGATAAGCGCCGAAAGTGAATCGGAATGAGTTGGTGATGTTTCCCCTTCGGTTCGGAACCTCAATCCTTCAAACCAACTGCGGCCGCCGGAGCGTTTCCACTTGACGGAGCTAAGTTCCAGATAATCGTTGCAGAGTTCTGAGAGCATCTTGGGATACTTGATATGAGAAACTGCCTTGAGCGCGGTG
>NZ_JAUBTK010000187.1:0-2796 GCF_036702455.1 Microcoleus sp. D2_18a_D3 | reverse complement strand
GTTTGTGAGCAACAGCTTGCCTAAGATTCAAAGGTAGCTACTTTTAGCTGCGCTCATTTTTTAGTCTAAACTACAGCTCTAAGTGAGATTCTAAAATCGTTTCTAAGTCACCTAAATAAATATAATTATTATCTGTTAAAAACCGGGAAGCGCTACCGTCAAAGAATTCTAAAATTGTTGAAGCTATGATATTTAACCAGGAAGGATGACCTTGATAAAGGGCGATCAAGTCTGACCATTTTTGCTCATCTGCTAATCCTTTTTATCGGAGAATTTCTGCCGATTCTTCCCCTAACCCTTTGAGGTGTAAAGTTCGTGCAGGTCGATTTAGTGCTTCTAAAGCAGTAAGTTCTCTGGCTTGTTCCCAACTGAGGATAATTAAACAACTCTGATGAGAGGATGTGGCAATTTGTTTGAAAAATTTGCCATAGTCTTCATAGCCTGCTAAATATTGACCTGCTAATTGACTGCTTTTAAAAATATTTTCTACGTCATCAAGGATTACTAAACAGCGAGAAGATCGAAAATAATCGATGATTGTGGGTAATGGGGGTTGTGGCGATCGCCCAAAAAATTGCTTGAGTTCGGTTTGGAGGGTTGAAAGTGTGGGTGTGTCAGCGAGGCTTAACCAAATAATATAATCAAATTGAGTTTGAATTTGTTCGATGAGTTTGAGGGCGATCGCGCTTTTGCCAATTCCGCTTAAGCCGTAGATGGTAATCAAGCGGGTGTGGGCTTCCAAAATCCATTGTTTGAGGGTGGAGAGTTCTGAGGTGCGATCGTAAAAGTAACGGAGTTCGGGTGCGTCTGTTAAATCGATTATGGGCGATCGGGCTTGATTTTGGGGAGAGTCTGGGGGTGAGGGCGATCGCGTTTGTGTATCTTTAATAGTTTGTATAAATTGACCGCCAATATTAATATTATCAACTTGTAATAAACAGTGACCTGATTTGGAATTTTGAGAAACCCTATGTTTTTTCTCTAACTTGGAACGAAAATTAAATTTATTAAGGTCTTCTCCTAATTCCTCACGCAACTTTTCCCATAACTTAGCCGCTTCTTTTTTAACGTGAGATTCGCTACAATTAAACTCTTTAGCTATTTGAGGATATTTCTGTCTTTGCCAAACACCCGTTAATATTGCTTCCTGTAGGGGTGTGAGATGTTCTCCTGTTTTATCAAAAATCGAATTATTCATCCATTGTACAACATCTTCAACATTCATACGTCAGCGTTGAGCGAGGTTTAGTGTACTATATTCTACCAAATCCTACATTGTCAACTGAATTGTACCAGATTCTACTAAATTGGTTCGGGATGGTTAGAAAAATTGGGTGCTGAATGCTACGGTTTTGTGTTGTCAAAGGTAAAATGTACCAAATAAAATTAGGGAATACAAAACTAGCGGGATTAACTAAAAGGAAAAAAATCCCAAAAAATATTAACTATCTCTTAGCTAGAGTTAATTAAAACACGATTAGAAATTTCTTGATAAAAATAGCCAAAGTTGCCGATGATTTTCTGTGAATGATGAGTATAGTCAGGAGAAATAACATTATGAAAAAATTAGCTATTATTGCGACCACACTCGGCTTTTTATCTCCTCTGTTCTTTTCAAGTACAGTCGAAGCACGCTCCCTTGCATCCGAAAGAGTATGCCTCCATAGTGGCAAGTATGCAGTCTTCGCTCAACATCCTCTGTTGTTCGGTGCGTGGGATCTTCAGGGTTTAGTGAATTACTGGCTTCCTCCAGAGCTAAGGAGACCAGGTGGAGATATATTACCAGGACAAGATATTGCAAATATACAACTTTCTCACGAACATATCTTCTTCTGCGATAATGGCGAGATTGTAGATAACATTGGTTTTGGTCCAGATGGAAGGTTCCAATACTCCAAAAAATCACTTGACAGTGGAAAAGAACCTAACGGGAGTAACGTAGATAATTTCGTGCCAATTGATCGTAATGAGAAATATAATTCTAATATTGTGCGTTTAGTTTTGAGTGGTTCTACTGCAATTCTTCCTGATCGATGTGTACTTCAAACAGTTCAAAAAGATGGTAAATACGTGGGAATTGGACATAACTGCCAGAACTTCACAGAAAAAATTAGAGATGAATATTGGCGTAAAATGTTTGTAGGTACATGGACAGCAAATGGTTACACTTGTGAAACAGGAGGATTAACAGAAAAAGTACAAATTTCTGTTAGAGGTAGTTCTCTAGTTGCCAAAAAAATCACAGGTGATAACTGTGTACCAGCAGGTAATATAACTTTTCAAGGAACAATTCCCCAATCTGTATCAAAGGGTAGTTCTTTTTCTGTAACTTTTAAGACGGGTTCTCCAGATAGACCAGCTTGTTGCTCTGCTGAAAATCAACTAAGTATTGTAGATGCAAATACATTTACTGCTTGGGGTATTAAGTTTACTAGAATTGATTAATTCAAATTAAATTCAAGATTCATAAGTAGCAGAAGAAGCGGGATCGCAATATCTATTGGTAATCAAATAGCGATCATCGCACCCAAAATTATAATCAAATTCCTCCTCACTCACGATCGCAAAATATCATCGACAAGAACCGTACCACCATCACAGAAGTCTCTACTGAGATGACAATCTTCAAGTAGTGCAGTCCCTATGAGTGGACGACGACCCATTCCTAGCACTGCAACATCCTTTTCTACACCATTCCACAAATTAGAGGTTCTCCCAATCATTGTAGTTTAGACTAACCAAAGATGAGAACGGTGGCAAAAGAAGAACTAGAGCCACCGCGCCAGGAGAGAATGA
>NZ_JAUBTK010000186.1:0-2967 GCF_036702455.1 Microcoleus sp. D2_18a_D3 | reverse complement strand
TTACTTGAACGGGTTAATTGGAAATCAGAGACAAGCTACATGAGTATAATTACTCACTACAAAAGTGACATACTCCCCATCATTACCCGCCGCCACTACCAGCAAAACTCCATTTTGCCGTGCATATTCTAACGCCTTACGTTCTGCTGGAGTCAACTCATAGCGCGTTGTCACACTCCCGTCAGCATTCTTCTGAGTCAAATCCAAACTGAGATTTGCGATCGCATTTTTCTGTCCAGAAGCCTTCGCAGCATCCACAAACTCTACCAAAGAATCAGCCCATCTCCCAGAGTCGATCGCCCTTCCCACCCACTTCGGCGCTGTCTTATTAATCGCATCAATAATCCCCAACATAAAAGTACCGTGCTCGCTACCTTCCCCAGGCTTCAGCAACGGATTGTCATCCCCGCCCACATAATCGCGGCCCTTCTTGATATTCGCGTAATTTAAATAAGGACTATCCGCACTCACACCAGTATCAATTGTCCCTACATAGGGCTGATCAGCCAAAGGAAAATCTAGCAATTGACGGATTGCATTCGGATTGTTAGGATTCGGCGCCTGCGGATCGACAGGAATTACAGCAATCGGCAAAGTCTCAAACGCACCCCCCGGATTGTAAGGGGTTTGAGTGGCAATCCCATCATGGTACAGACCCAGCGGGTCAAAATCAATCAGCGGCGGTAAATTGTTAGTTGGTGCTCCAGAAGGGTCGATCGGGCAAACACCGCTATCTGCAAAGAAATTAGGTAAATGCAAATCAGACAGCGACAAAGCACCCAATAACTGATGCAAGTAGTCAAACTGGTGCAGCCAACCCCCAACCCCCACACTCGGAGTCACAATTGTTTCTAATCTAAAACTTTTCGGTCGTTTCCGACTCTTTGTTTTACTTGAATTCCCAAAATCTTGAGCCTCTTTGCGTTTTTTGCCACCAAAATTTAGCCAGCCCATAACTTTTGCACCCTGATTAATATGAATTCGATCGCCAGAACTTAATTAAATGCCTTCAGACATTCAACCCAAATCCTTTGTTGACAAGGATTTTTCAATAATCGTCAAAATTTTCTGTTTAGTTTAGAATTTACGCAAACTTAACAAATTTTCTGTATAGGCGATCGCTTTACATCTGCCGCGCTTTGCTAACGGTCAGGCGGGCGATCGGACAAATACTTTGTTAATGCGTAATTTATATGATTTTTTGCTTCTTCACACCGTTATCATACACCCAAGTTCTATTTGCGATCGTAAAGTTTCGGTAAACTTTTTTGTAGCAACTTAATTATGACTTACGCCTTGCAAGGGGATAGCAATCCCAGCCTCAACCAGAAACATCCGCTACACGCTCGTTTCCCAGGCAATGACAGGTGGAAAATGCGTAATTCCTAAAATAGTTAGAATTTACACTTGCTTTTTTTATGCTTTCTGATAATATAAATACCAAGGTGAAATTTGGATTAAAGTCTAAAGCCCAAACAAATATCACTAAAGCTTCTTCACAAACAACTTAAATACTTCCCTGCTTCCTTGAAACAGGGGCCAACTCAGCCTTGAAACTTTCCGTTTTCAGCAAGACTTAGGGCGACTCGAAAAGATCAAAAACCCAGCGGAGAAAACATAAAAACAGAATAAGGCGATCGATTCAAGACAATTCAATAATACTCACGCACAGTTCCCCCTGGTCGATCCAAAAGTCCAGAGCCCCCTCGCATCCCCCTTAATAAGGAAGAGTTTGAGTAAATTCTCTTGTTCTCCCCGATGTTTTGGGAGACTTTACGAACACTCTTGTCCCCCCCCGATGTTTTGGGAGACTTTACGAACACTCTTGTCCCCCCCTTCTTAAGGGGGGCTAGGGGGGATCGAGTGTGGTTTAAAACGCGAATTCCTTCTTCCTTCTTCCTTCTGCCATACCATGCAACTCAAATCAGCGGTGCAGTGGATACCTCATCCCGACGGTCATTGGATACTTCGCAATCCCGAAGACATTACCTGTATTCAAGTTGACGACTTTGACAAACAGGTAATTTTGCAATTAAGTCAACAACCACTAACTAATATTCTCGCTGAATACGACCTCGATTTAGAAGATGTGCAAAATCTTTTGAAAGACTTAGCACAAGCAGGAATGCTAGAAGGAACCAAGCCGCCGAAAGCTAAATTCAACCTGCTATCCTTCACAATTCCCCTAGTCAATCCTGATGTTTGGCTATCGCAGCACATCGACAAATTACGCTGGATTTGGACGTGGGAATTTGGCTTTTTCCTGTGCGCTTTCATCTCTTCCTCTGTAGCAGTGTGGTTGGCTTCCTCTGCCGAAGTCGCCGCCTCACATCAGCAGTTGTGGATAGCCGGCAAAAATGACACTATTTTCACATTTGTATTGCTGACAATGCTAGTAATAGCTTTGCACGAATTAGGTCATGCTTTCACGCTCAAACACTACGGCGGCATAGTTAAAGAAATTGGATTGTTGTTTATGTGTCTCATCCCCGGATGTTACACAGATCCAACCGACCAATACAGTTTAGTCAGGCGGAAACAGCGGGTTTTAGTAGTAGCCGCAGGAGTATTAATCCAAGTAACAATTTGGGCATTTGCTGTTTGGATGTGGCTGTTTTCTCAGTCCAATCCAATTTTGCATCAAATTAGTTACCTGTTGATGGTGGCAGCATTGCTGACAGTGGCAATTAACTTGAATCCGTTGAATAGATTTGACGGTTATTATTTGTTAGTAGCTGGAACTGGCATTAACAATCTGCGACAAAGGTCGTTTGATTTTTATGTAGACTTGTTGCGGAGGGAGGAGATTGAGGAAGCAGTCGAAACGCAATGGGTTTTAGCGGCTTATGCGCCTTTGAGTATAGTTTATACTGTTTGGGCTTTTACTTACTTAGGGCTTGCTGAAAAAGTAAGAAAACAGGATTTAGAAAGATGAATGAACTCGCGAGTCCCTTGATACTATAAGCT
>NZ_JAUBTK010000185.1:0-2980 GCF_036702455.1 Microcoleus sp. D2_18a_D3 | reverse complement strand
GGGCTCGCCGGGAAGCCGGACGATCGAGTAATTTACATTCATGCTTTGCGGAATGCTGTTAATCCGTTGATTACGCTGTTGGGTTTTGAGGCAAGCTAGTTTGTTGAGCGGTGCGTTTATTGCCGAATATTTCTTTAATTGGCCGGGTTTGGGAAAACTGACTCTGGATGCGGTGAACAATCAAGATTTGTATTTAGTAATGGCAAGTTTGATGATGGGTGCGACGATGTTGATTGTTGGGAATTTGTTGGCAGATTTGCTGCTGGAAGCAGTCGCTCCTCGGATTAAGCTGGAAGATTTGAAATAGAAGACTTAATTCAGTGAGAAGATGTCAGTCATAACTTAAATATTGCACGATTTTCAATAATCTGTAGGGGCGGGTTCACCAACAGCTTTAAATAGTATAGACAGGTTAAATAAACCCGCCCCCACCCACAAAAAAGCCCCTTATTGATATTGGTGCAAGATGTCAGTTGTAACTAAAATTTTGTCCCTCTAGGAGTGTTTTATGTCAGAACAAAAACCAAACGAGCCAATGAGTTTTAGCAGGTTTGCGGACTGGTGCAGGCATATTGACAGTCTTTCACAAGAGGCAAGGCACACAGTTAAAGTGTTGTTAGAAAAGGCTGGCACTGATGACCCTGAAGCAGCGCAGCAGATACTTTCAAGCATGACCGAACTGGATCTGGGCAACAATAGAATTACCGACATCAGCTTCCTCGGCTCGCTCACCAATCTGACCACACTGCATCTGGGCTACAATCAAATTACCGATATCAGCTTCCTCGGCTCGCTCACCAATCTGACAACACTGTCTCTCAGCAACAATAAAATTACCGACATCAGCTTCCTCGGCTCGCTCACCAATCTGACAGAACTCAATCTCAACAACAATAAAATTACCGACATCAGCTTCCTCGGCTGGCTCACCAATCTGACTACACTAGATCTTCGCTGCAATGAAATTACCGACATCAGCTCCCTCGGCTCGCTCACCAATCTGACCACACTAGATCTTCGCGGCAATAGAATTACCGACATCAGCTTCCTCGGCTCGCTTACCAATCTGACAGCACTCGAGCTCAGCTTCAATGAAATTACCGACATCAGCTTCCTCGGCTCGCTCACCAATCTGACCACACTGCATCTGGGCCACAATCGAATTAGCGACATCACCTTCCTCGGCTCGCTCACCAATCTGACCACACTGAATCTCGACTGGAATAAAATTACCGACATCAGCTTTCTCGGCTGGCTCACCAATCTGACAACACTGGATCTGAGCACCAATCAAATTACCGACATCAGCTCTCTCGGCTCGCTCATCAATCTCACCACACTGCATCTGGACCACAATAAAATTACCGACATCAGCTCCCTCGGCTCGCTCACCAATCTGACCACACTGGATCTCGACAGGAATAAAATTACCGACATCACCTTCCTCGGCTCGCTCACCAATCTCACCACACTGAATCTGGGCAGCAATCAAATTACCGACATCACCTCTCTCGGTTCGCTCACCAATCTGACAACACTGTCTCTCCGCGGCAATCAAATTACCGACATCAGCTCCCTCGGCTCGCTCACCAATCTGACAACACTGTCTCTTGACAACAATCAAATTACCGACATCAGCTCCCTCGGCTCGCTCACCAATCTGACAACACTGCATCTCGACTCGAATCAAATTACCGACTTCAGCTTCCTCGGCTCGCTCACCAATCTGACAACACTGCATCTCGACTCGAATCAAATTACCGACTTCAGCTTCCTCGGCTCGCTCACCAATCTGACAACACTGCATCTCGACAGGAATAAAATTAGCGACATCAGCTTCCTCGGCTCGCTCACCAATCTGACAACACTGCATCTCGACTCGAATCAAATTACCGACTTCAGCTTTCTCGACTCGCTCACCAATCTGACAACACTGCATCTCAACAGCAATCAAATTACCGAGATCAGCTTTCTCGGCTCGCTCACCAATCTGACAACACTGCATCTCTACAACAATCAAATTACCGACATCAGCGCCTTGCGAGCGCTCACCAATCTGACAACACTGCATCTCAAGTACAATCAAATTACCGACATCAGCTTCCTCGGCTCGCTCACCAATCTGACAACACTGCATCTGGACTACAATCAAATTACCGACATCAGCGCCTTGCGAGCGCTCACCAATCTGACAATACTGCATCTGGACTACAATCAAATTACCGACATCAGCGCCTTGCGAGCGCTCACCAATCTGACAATACTGACTCTCGACTCGAATCCAATTACCGCTCTGTGCGTGTTAGGCCTCCTCGCACAAAAACGTCTTACTCTCTCGACTACGCCAATTGATGCTCAAAAAGCCACAGAAGCAGTCAAAGTTGCCTATGCAGCTATTGGCCTAGAAGAACCCTCCGTTATTGTTTGCACCAGTCCCCGCGACGCTTTTCTCCAAATCTTCAACTTGCCCAAAGGCGATCGTTCACAAAACTGGTCAAACGAAGGGCATGGGAATAGATTGGGGAAAAAGCTAGACTGGGAATGGATGTCCCCATCGATTGTGAGAGAATCGATTGTGAGAGAATTTACAAGTCCGGCGGTGTGGGAGTATGAGCTCAAGCGCATAAGGATCGAGTCCGAAGCAGACAGCACACTGAGTTCGCTAATCAACGAATTGGTTGACGAATATAAGCGATCGGAACCAACGATAGGGAATGTTTTTCCCAATCATTTGTTATTCCTTAAATCTCCTGAAACCCCCACGATTTTGTTTAAAGAAATCTATTTGACCCAATGGTATATATCTTCATTAGGGGTCAATATTTCCCAAAAAACACAAGAAATACATCACTGCCAAAAGCTGCTTTTCGAGCATTGCGGTTGGATATTTCCGTTTGAAAAGATTTGCGCGGTGTGCGATCGCCCCCGCCACCTGCGTTTTGACAGTCAAAACCGCTTGCACGCGGAAGGAGAACCTGCG
>NZ_JAUBTK010000184.1:0-3029 GCF_036702455.1 Microcoleus sp. D2_18a_D3 | reverse complement strand
TCGTTGAATCCCAACTGTGGACTTTGAGTATTGCAAGGATATCTTGGGGTTTTAGCATAGCGGATGAGCGAGCGCATAGTTTCCTTTATTCTATATTCGCGAATAGCGAATAATCTAGGTATGGCGACTTTAATTTACCGCTCGGCGCTCGTTGAAGGGCAAGAGCCTAGTAGCGAATACAGCGCTTGCCCCGGCTGCTTGAAGCCATTGTAGGTAGGAGCGATCGCATTATAAGTTTGAGAAAACTTAGCCGGAACTTTCCTTTACCGGTATCGGTATAAATATATCTCCCAACATTGCTATTGCTACCACTGCTCCTCACTTTTTTCCCTAGCTTCCTATCTTGCATAAAATTTAGTTTTTATGAGTTTTCCTGCGATTTTTGTTGCTAAAACGCCCCAAATTCAGCTATTGCATATCAATGTATCGGAACAATGGCGGTAGCCGTTTTATAGCAACAGTTGCAGTTCAGTTGGCTTGGCTTTATTGAATGAGCGTGCTACCGCACTTTTGTACAAAAAAGCGAGATGTCTCAGTAAATTTTTGGGCTGCCAGAATGCTCTAACCGTTACGAAGGCAAGCAAGTAAAATTTGTAGTCAGAGCTCCTGTCGGGAAACTTGTTAAACTAGGCACTTTGAAGGCAGTGACAATTGCCTTCGCTTAACGCCACGGTTGTACTTGATTTCTGAAGAGCGCGATCGTCAAACGACTCTAAATTTAAGGCTGTACCGACGCTACCCAAGCTCAATGGGACAGTTGCGGCAATTGATGCCAGTGCTGCTACGAAGTTGTCACAACAGTAGGAGCAATGTTCGTGCAATCGGCACAGTTGGATATCGGGTAAAATTCAAATCCTTTGACACACTGGGCTAACATGGCATCGATGGCATTTATCGGAACAGTTGAATATCGGGTAAAATTCAAGCCCTTTGACACCCCCATCCCCCAGTTTTTAGGTGTTTGTGGCGATAGCTACTATTACTAGACTAGCCGACAGCATTGCGCTTTCAAAGAATTGTCTCGACCTTAAAAGGTGCAACTCGTGACTCGGCTACCGTTACTCGAATATCCGAATAAGCCTGCAAGCCGCTTTGACGCAAGCTCCCCATTGACCCTATCAATCCGAGTGCACCTTGACCAAACTAATGCAGAAAAGTCGCTCTGACTGGTTCAAAATTTTTAGCCAAAAATAAGGAGGAAAAAAGAGGAGAAAACAGCACATTTATTACTCATTACACCTCCTATTTCCTACTTTTAGCCTCATTTTAAGTATAAATACTTATTAGTTTTTGTAAAGAATTGTTGCTTTTGGCGTGATTTTCTGTACTCCGACACCTCTTGAATCCTCCTCAATCCTCCTAATTAGTGCGCCAGTCGCATAGCAAGCCATGTCAAATAGACGTAAGAGGGGGGTAAAAATAATCAATTTATGGTTTTTATGGTTTTTGCAAGAGTGCCATAGGAATTCTTGGGAGTTGAAGTTAGCGATCGTTCACTTTCGACAGCCAAGGCTCGAAAGTTTGACAAAGGCTGTTTGGACTTTGATAGAACTGTGCTTGACGCGAGCGTGAGTCGATATTGAAGCCAAGAGCGAGCCAGTTGGTGTACAGGGCAGCCGTCTTTACGATGGAGTGGATCATCGCACGACGCATTCGAGTTGGTGCTGTTGAGTATCGGCGGCGGATGCCTGACGCGATCGCGCCTTGCCCTCCTGTTTGCAAGCGAAGCAGCCGGCTGATGGCTATGATCCATCGCGAGGGAATCGTTCGTCCGATAGCTAGCCTAACGCGCTCCCCTTGACACCTAGGATTCCCCATTCATAAGGGTGCATTGTTTTTCTTTAAAAGTAATAAATAAAGCTTTGTACGGACAAAAACATTGCTTGCTACTAACAAAGAACAGCCATAACCAGTCCCAACAGGTTATGGCACGAACAGCACAAAAAAGCAGTGATTTGACCGAAAAAGTCAGGCATTTGCAGGATATTCTCAGGTAAATACAGGTAGAGTGCAGCCCCTGCAAAAACCTGTAATCTTACTGATTTTATACTGCACTTGCCTGACTTTATACTGCAAATGCCTGACTTTAGCTGACGCAACAATTAGCTAATTTTTTAGCGTTTTTAACAAAAAGTGGATTGACTTAATAGTCAAGTTACAGTATCTAAGTTGAATTAAAAATCAAGTTAAGCAAGTGTGAGAAAATTGGCAACACAGCAGCCGTTATGTCAGCCTTGACAGTCGGGTGAAATATTATTGTCGGGCCCGCGCTTTGCAATCGGCTAAACTGTTGGTATGAAGGCAGGTTAAGAGCAGACCCTAATACGGTGTCTTAAGGGCGAGAGCGTCTGTGATCGTTGCAAAGCCGATCAAGTAAATCAAATCTCCCCGCCTATCCATTTATAGAAATAGTAATTTCTTATTCCCTATCGATTTACCGGGGAATCAACCAGGAGCAATCAGACTGCCCAACAAGCCGATCGCTCCTGGTTTCTCCGTGATCAGCAAGGGAAAATCAAAAAGCGGCAGACCTAGGAAAACTTCGGCAATATGCGTTTTTATGCGTTTTTATGCGTTTTTATGAGATCGCCCATCACCTTTTAGCTGCTTAAACTTTTCAAATTGCGTTTTGCCGACGATCGCCACAATATCGACCGATGCAAGAAAGGCGCGCGTCGATTGCCGCCGCAAAATCCTCCTCAATAGCTGAAGCTACGCCGCCAGATTGGTAGCCGCTCGCCTGTTTGATTCTATGAGCTCCGTCATGGGCGATCGAGCTGTCGCTCAAGCCGATCGCTACCCAGGTGTGACGGGAGGAATTGATGCCAGCGCTGCTACGAAGTTGTCACATCAACAGGAGCAATGTGAGCAGCCGGCACAGTCGAAGAGCGGGTAAAAATCAAGCGCCTTGACACCTAGGATTCCCCATTCATAAGGGTGCATCGTTTTTATTTATTGTAGTTTAGACTAACCAAAGATGAGAACGGTGGCAAAAGAAGAACTAGAGCCACCGCGCCAGGAGAGAATGA
>NZ_JAUBTK010000183.1:0-3292 GCF_036702455.1 Microcoleus sp. D2_18a_D3 | reverse complement strand
TTATCAGAATTGTTGGCAATTGGGCTCATTCATTAGTTCGCCTGGTCATACCTTCCCCCTATTTATTGAGCAGATACCAATAGCCAAACCTTTTAAGTGGACATATAAGGGTAAAGTCTTGGCTGTTTAATAGTCTGTGTATTTACGCCGAGCTGTACTAGGTAACTTACAAACAGAAAATGAGGCGCTGAGACATCAACTAGAACAATCGACACTCCAAATACAGGGATACAGGGATGCCGAAATAACTCTCAAAGCAACTGTTGACAGGGCTATTGCAAACTCCGGTATATGGAGTACGCGACTAACTAAATGCCAAGAATCGCTGGAAAGACAGACAAGGGAAGCGGATAAAAACCGTACATTCTTTGTCGAGGAGCAGGCAGAGAAGGAAAAAATAAAAGCTGACTACGCCAAACTTCTAGAATCCAGTAATGCAGTCACCAATAAGTTGAGAGAGGAAGTGAAAACACTCCGATCACAACTTGAGAAAGAGCGCGCTGATCGGAAAGACCTAGAGGAGGAATTCCGGGATTTAGATAGTAGATGGACGGAATCTCAAGAGGAATTGGCTAAATTGCGATCGGAACTCTCTGACCTGAGACAAGCATCAGTCACTGCCAGCAAGGATTTACCGGAAGCGGCTGACTTGCTCAATCGGTTGAGAGCGCGGCGTAAAAAGTCGAAGGCTGACCCGGATGATATGAAGGCAGTTTTGGACATATTGGCAGAGCTAGGCACTTGATTGTCTCCAATTTTGTCTCCAAATTGTCTCCAATTTGTCTCCAAACAGCCCGTCTTTGCCTCCAAATTGTCTCCAAATTGTCTCCAAAACGCCTTGTGCAACCATAGAGGCTAAGCCCTATAAACGCCAAAAGCCTTGATTTCTCAAGGGTTCTAGGTTCTTATAGAAGCAAGCGGGCAGCGGGAATCGAACCCGCATAATTAGCTTGTGCGCTGCAATTGCTTGTGCTGTTACCGCTGGTAATATCGCCCGCAAACTGTCCGAACAAGGGGAGATTGAGGCAATTAAAGAGCGGGCAATCACCGCCGATGTGGTGGATGAAATCTCGACAAGCGTATACATTTCTCAGAAACAAAGACAACAGGAAGCAGAACAAATTCTGGCAACAAACGAACGAACAGACGAACAAGAGGCAGAACTCGATTCGATAAGAGAATCACTAGAACGAATACTGAATCAGACTTCTGGCGATTCTGGCTCGCCTCGCAGTAGTGAATTTATCCACCAAGCAGCGCGAACAAATCGAACTGATTCTGCAATGTCACGCGAAGGGTATCACTGGCAAGAATCAAATCCTTAAAGAAGTTTGGGGAGTGTCAGCCGGCAGTAGCCAAGCCTACCGCGATGCTAAGGCAGAGTATGAATTCTTGCTGCCGTTTGTGAAGGGTGAGGGTGAGGAGAAGACAAGGGATTACCCCCAAAAGAGCCACGACAACGGCTCTACTCCTTCTCTAAGTCCACAGGCGAGGGCATTTTATATCAAGTCGCAGAGTTTCCTGATCAAGCCCTGATGTACCGATGCGATGAGCTTGCGGGTTTATTCAAATCTGCCAACCAGTACCGAGGGGGTAAAGGCAGTGACGATGAAGACTTACTGGAGTTTTGGAACGGCACAGGCAGTACCGTTCTGCGAGCCTCTGGAGTCAAAGCAGACTTAGAAGGGCTGCTACTGACAGTTTTTGGGACGATTCAACCCGACGTGCTAGCAGAGTTGCTGAAGGATTGCAGCGACTCAAACGGAAAGTTTGCCCGCTTTGACTTTGTTTTTCAACCCGTGGCCGCTTCCAAATTATCTGAGGAAGACAGCGGAAGCTTCGACATTACGCCCATGCTTGCAGCACTTTACACAAAAATAGACGAGCTGCCGGCAATGAAATTCGAGCTCAACCCAGAAGCCAAGCGACTGTTTACAGCTTTCTACAATGCTCAGGAAGAACGGCGCGAGAAGGAGCCTAAACAAGGTATGCGCGCCATGATTGGCAAAACGCCTGAGAAGGTCGGTAAGCTTGCCGCCACCATTCACGCCCTGACCTGTGTTTTCAATGGTGTTGAGGTTAGCCATCTGATTCCTAAAAGCGCAGTGGAAGCGGCGATAAAGTTTGTCAAATTCAGTTCTGACCAGATTGCCAGCCTCTACGCTGAATTCTCCGATCGCAAGGCTTTAGCTCCTAGTTTGGCAAGGTTGGTACTTTTAGCGGAACGAAAAGGAGGGATAGTATCGACTCGCGAGGCTCAGCACGCATTCCACGTAAGGCAGCGGCCGTCCGCTCAGCAAGTTCGAGAATTTTTTGGAGAACTTGAGGCGATGAATTTTGGGGTAGTTACCACAGTGAAAAAAACTGTTTCTTTTTGTTTGACCACAACCACAGTTACCACAGTAACCTCAAACCCTTATACAGCAAGGCTCAACGATGACCACAATGACTCAACACCCTGTACCACAATTACCACAGTAAACGCTACTACTGGGGTTAACTGTGGTTCAACTGTGGTAACTGATGTACCACAGTTGGAATCTTTACCCAGTAAAGACTTGAAGCCTACTGTGGTAACTGTGGTACAAAATTCTGCACCTTCTGAAAAATCAGAAAATTTATTGCTGAGTTCTGAGCCTGCTCGTCCCATGAAGTCGGCCGCTATACCAAAACAGAGAACTTTTGAGATAGGCGATCGAGTTGTGGTCAAGGATGTTGGCGGCATCTATCAAGGTGCACGAGGTGAAGTTGTGGACAATATCTACAGCCGCGCTGGCACTAGCTACTTGGTCAGGTTCCAATACGGTTTACTTAAGGGTTTGGAGGCTTTAAAATATTAAAAACAGGAGAATTAATTTTTATTCCAGTACTTCTGTGTTTAACTTTTTTGGATTTAAATTTTGAAACAGGTTTTTTCACAACTCTTGGGTTATTTCTCTCAACTCTTTGTGGCAAAGTCGCATCAAGAATCTCCCAATTCAACCAAGTTAAAAAAAGGGGATTTTTTGTGCTTCTAGTCGCTGAAATTTTGGAACAGCGCGACGAATAACTCGTAATGTCTCCGTGAAAGAGATACTTAATGGGGAAATTTCTGCACTATGCGCTGTTTGACAAATTAAGGACCGCACAGCCCAATGTCCTAATAATAGACCATAAATTTCTTGTACTACTTCTCTTGGTCTTTGAGAACGAATATGAGTTTTTCGTTCCCCGATATGTACTTTGAATTCATCAATTGTATTTTCGACTTCCCACCGTTGATGATATTCGGCAGCTAATAACTTTGCCGGAA
>NZ_JAUBTK010000182.1:0-3469 GCF_036702455.1 Microcoleus sp. D2_18a_D3 | reverse complement strand
TTTAACTCGATCCATAACTTCCTTTGCCTTCTCGCGATCGCAATCAGCAATAGCCTCCCGCATATCGTCAGCCAGTTCCTTGGCTCGGCGCTGATTTGCATAGTTTTGAAGCTGTGACGGATTCGGTGACGGATTCGGTGACGGATTCGGTGACGGGTCAGGATTGACGGCTGGCAAGGGTTCTGGCTCCGGTGACGGATGTGACGGATAAAAGTCTATATCGCCTTGGATATTTTCTTTGTGCGCCACTCCGTCAATCCGATCGGAGGTTGGATTACCATCAATTATTTTTTCCACCTGAATAAGAGGTTTATCCGTCACACCCGTCACATCCTTTACAGAGCAAGGGTTCTGACCCGTCACACTATCCGTCACTGACCCGTCACCGAATCCGTCACAGCGAGATTGAAGTTCGTAATCGTAGGTTGGAATGTGTGCATCAGCCTTTGTTCGCAGTCGGATACCTTTGATGACTTTGCCGACCCTCGTGTGGATTTTTTCGACTTGCCAGCCGAGAATCACGCTTGCCAACTCAACTAGATTAGGACTGAAATTTTTTACTGCCTGTGCTTTGTGTCCTTGGTCGGAGCAGTAGAGGTCATAAGCTTGATAAAGTGACCCCTCGGCACAAGCAGAGTCGCCGATGGAAGTTTGTCCCAATGGATCGTAAATAAGTCTGTCATTAAGGAACCCAGCAATACTGTCCTCTCGAATTTTGTTTTCCCAGCCCTGGAGATTGATTTCTGGAATTTCAACAACGCCCCGCAGGGTGCGTTCGACCCAAGTATCATCCAGCGATAGCAGGTAATTGGTGAATGCCGCCAGTTCAGGTTCAAAGGTGCTATCGAGGTCGCGGCGACTGCCTGCCGCTACTACAGCGTTAAACGGCACGGGGATGATGCGGCGGGCCATGCCGCTAGAATTGTCCGAACCGAAAATGGGAAAGTTTGAAGCGACCGCCACCATGCCACCAAACTTAAACTTAAAGGGCTTCTTGTTTTTTTCCTCGGCCCGCAGCCAGTCGCCTCCGGTTACTTGCTTGAATTTGCTTAAGTGTCTCGCTCCCCTGTCTTCGTCGGGGAAGAGTAGTAGCCGTTTTTCGTAAGCTTGGGCCACCTCAAATCGATTTCCGCTCCATTCGTCTAAGGTGCTGCTGTGGGTGTTTTCTACGCCAATCAGGGCGATAATTAGGCGACAAAAACTGCCTTTGCCGCTGCCGCCGATGCCGATTAGGTGCAAGGCTTTTTGGAGGTCGGCGCGACCCTTCAGGACTGCGTTACAGAATGCTAACAGTAGGTTTTTTATGTGCTGGTTCCCTTGCGTCGCAAAGTCCATCCAGTCTTCAATTTTTTGCCAATCTGAAGCTAAAGTGCAGTGAGCGCGGGGTAGCGTCCAAGTAAAGTGATATCCCGGCGAGTGGGGTAAAAGTTTGCCCGTGGTTATCTCTAAAGCCCCGTTTGTAAACGGAATCAAGTCGGTGCGCGATTTCCACTGCCGTTCGATTAAATTGTGCCGCAAGAAACGTACCGTTGCTCCGATATAAGCTGGTGGCAAGTCGGTCAACCCCTTTGACTTCACAATCTGGTATACGACCGATTCGATATATTCATCGGTCTCTGGCGACCAAATTCCCGGAGAATCGGCTTCGTACCGATACCAGCAAAGATTCGTATTGTTGAATTTTAATCGATCGCGGTAGTCCTCGGCGATTTCCCTCGCGATCGCGTCGGCACTGGGATGCTTTGTTTTTCTCCTGCTATCACTTGTGTCGCGTGATTCAGTGCCACCCTCTGTCGCTTTCATCAGGATTGCCCTGAAAGCCTCAATCCCGTTCTTTTGGATGAAATCATCCATCCCTTTACCGTCCTCGTGATTCCATTTACCCGTAACTGACAATACCTCACAGCCGCAAGCTTTCAGGTGTTCTGTCAGACGTTTTTCGGCGCGAGCAACATTTTTTACGGTTTCCGGTTTTTTTACCGGATCGTCGGAGTCAAAGGCAATGATAAAGTTAAAACCAGCTTCAGCCAACCGTTTCAACCCTGGTACTAAATCGGGTTCCCCTTTTTTCTTCGGAGTCAAAAACATCGTCACGCCAACCCCCGCAACAGTCGGAATATCGTGTTGGCATCCCATTATTGCTTTGAACCCACCCTCTGTGATGAGTAGGTAGGGTTTGCCGTCAATAGTGAAGCATCGGGCCTTAAGCGCGTCCAAATCTGCCCAGTATGCTTTGATTTCAGGATGTTTAGCGAGAAAAATGTCATATTCTCCTTTGCCAGTACGGTATTTCGGCATCTTGCCATCGGATGAAGCCCAAGGGTTATCGGGGCGAAATTGCCACTGACCGTACTCATCTGATATCAGCATAATGCCTGCTGATTTTGCCTCATATCCCAACATTACCGAAGCTTTCGGGATGTCGCAGGTCTGACAGCTAGCCTGCGCCCATTCAGTTTTGATCGCACGCCTTGCAACGATCTGATATTCGTGATCTTCGCTTAATTGTGAATAATTGTTACCGACAGAGTTGATGGATGTACCAAGAGTAGATATACTATACATAACGTTCTCCAAAGTAGTTATACAAGGAGAGTCGCTATGCTCAAAGACGAGGAACGCAAAATCCGCAAAACCCAAAAATTAAAAAAATTGAGTTGTAGGACTTTAAATTTTTTGCCGCTGGCTACACGATCGAGTTAAAGTGAATCTAGTTAATTTTGTTTTGTCGCGTTCCTCGTCAAAGGCTTCGCGGCTCTTTTTTTTGCCCGCCGGGTGCAGGCGGACTAACCTTTGCAGGGAGCATTAATCAGTCCTGACTCCGATTATAATCCAATAATAGGTAATGTGAATCGGAATCCGCAATGTTTGAAAAACCTGTTTGAGCGCGGCTTACTCGCGCTTTTATACGAGAAAATATTCCTAACCCCTATAGGCTTCCGAAAGTCTTTTATACATCAAATAACTATCCGAATAACATGGAAACCTATAGGTCTAAATTATTTCCATCCTGTTTTAGGTGTGCCTCATTACCGTGCACTACCACACCTAGCCATTATAGGCCTCCGAAAACATTACGGTGAATTACCGACCTAAATTACACATCTCTCAATTTTTCCTAAACCCTATAGGTTTGCTTGTGTTTTTCTCCACTAATTTTGCATTCGTACTTCAGTATTTAAGTGTATTTTCTGGCGTAGCCGCCCAACTTGGGCGGCTAGATGAAAAAATAGACTAGAAAAAGGAAGTGCAAGCCTCAAAGTATGTCGAGGTCAAAGTAAAAATACTCAAATCAAAAAAAAACCTAGGCAACTAAACCTAGGTCTTCTATTACTTACAGGACTTGCTCGCGTAAATTACTCGCGCAAACAAACGTCGGATATTCTGTCAGCCCAAGTGTGCTTTTTTCTGTAAAAATCACCTCGCGGCGGTGGGAACTCCCCTTCATAAGCAAACAGGCTCGACCAAG
>NZ_JAUBTK010000181.1:0-3513 GCF_036702455.1 Microcoleus sp. D2_18a_D3 | reverse complement strand
CCGAAAGTAGCGCCGAAAAACGCAAAAATAAGATGCTATTAAGGGGAGCCGTCGTGGGTGCGCTCTCGATCATGACACTTGCCACTATTGCCGCAATAGGTGGGACAATAGAGGCGAAAAAGCAAACTGCAATTGCCCAGTTAGAGGAAAATGCTGGCCGCGTGCAGACTTTGCTTCATGCCGATCCCCTAGAGGCACTCATTCTGGCGATTAAAGCCACAGGTGAAAGCGAATCTGCATCGTCAGAGGTTGGCCCGGAGACGTTTGCCCAGGTGCAGTCTAGCTTGCGCGATGCCGCCGGAGATGCCAGAGAGCGCAATCTCCTGACAGCAAGCACACAGGCAGTCAACTCATTAGCGTTGAGTCCAGACGGCAAAACCCTCGCGAGTGCGGGTAAAGACGGGAGGATTCGCCTGTGGAATACCTCTTCTGGCTATCCCACCCATCAACAGCTCAACCGGTTGCCCAATGGGCTTAAAGCCCCCCTCAATTCCGTGGCCTGGAGCCCAGACGGCAAAACGCTCGTCAGTGGCGATGTAGACGGGACGATTCGCTTATGGGACATCTCTGGTAAGCTCATGGGCCAACGCTTAAAAGGGCATCAAGGCGATGTCTGGTCAATCCGATTTAGCCCCGATGGTAAAACGATCGTCAGTAGCGGCGAGGACGGGACGATTCGTCTGTGGGACACGAATGTCAAGCCCGTCGGTAAACCCTTCAAAGGGCATAAGGGTGGGATTCGATCGATCGCATTGAGTCCCGATGGAAAAACCATCGTCAGTGGCGGCAAGGACAAAACGGTTCGTTTGTGGACTCGTCAGGGTCAACCCATTGGTCAACCTTGGACGGGGCATGAGGATGAGGTCGCGTCAGTGGCGTTTAGCCCCAATGGCAAAACCATTGGCAGTGGCAGCAATGACGGGCGGATTCATTTGTGGGACACATCGGGGAAACTCATCACTCAACCCTTCAAAGGGCAGGAGGGTGCGCCGATTGGGTCAGTCGTATTTAGTCCCACGGGTAGAGCCATCGTCAGTGGGGGCTCGGATGGAACCATTTCTGTTTGGAATCTTCGGGGGAATCCTCTCCTGGGTCATCCCCTCATCGGGCACGTGGGTGCAGTCTCGTCCTTGGCATTGAGCCCTGATGCCAAAACCATTTTCAGTAGCGACGATAAGGGGATGATTCGTCTGTGGGATAGTCGCGGCTACCTCATCGGTCTACCCTTCACCGGACACGACTATGGAGTCTACTCAGCCGCATGGAGCCCCGATGGCAAAACCATTGTCAGTGGTAGCGATGACAAGACAATTCGCCTGTGGGATACTACTTCAGGCAATCCCATCGGTCAGCCTTTTAAAGGACATCAAGGTACGGTCTATTCAGTGGCATGGAGTCCAGACGGCAAAACCATTGTCAGTGGTAGCGCGGACAAGACAATTCGCCTGTGGGATAGCAAGGGCAATCCTATCGGTCAACCCTTTAAAGGACATCAAGGTCCGGTCGAGGCAGTGGCCTGGAGCCCCGATGGTAAAACCATTGTCAGTGGTAGCGATGACAAGACAATTCGCCTGTGGGATAGCAAGGGCAATCCCATCGGTAAACCCTTTGAGGGACATACAAATTGGGTCATGTCAGTGGCCTGGAGCCCGGACGGCAAAACGATCGTCAGCGGTGGCTATAACGGGAAACTTCGCTTGTGGGATACTTCAGGCAATCCCATCGGTCAACCCTTCAAAGGGCATAAGGATGCGGTCTACTCGGCGGCCTGGAGCCCGGATGGCAAAACCATTGCCAGTGGTAGTCGCGACAATACAATTCGCCTGTGGGATACTTTAGGCAATCCCATCGGTCAACCCTTCAAAGGACACACCAATTCAATCTACTCGGTGAAATTTAGCCCGGATGGTAAAACCATTGCCAGTGGTAGTTACGATAAGACCATTCGCCTGTGGGACACGAACGGTCAACCCATCGGTCACTTTCTCAAGGGACATGCGGGTTCAGTCACTTCAGTTGCGTTTAGCCCGGACGGTAAAACCATTATCAGCGGCAGTACCGATCGCACGCTTCGTCTCTGGCGCGTTGGCACTTGGCAAGATTGGCTGAAGATGGCGTGCAACCGAGTAATTTTACATCCCGTTTTAGTCGCGCCGGAAACGCTGCTTGTTGGGGATCCGGAAATGATCTCCGTGGCGAAAGACGCGGGGGAAACCTGTCAAAAGCTAGCCTGGAACGATGCGGAAAACGCCCAGTTTTTACTCAATCGAGGTCGATCGATCGCGTGGCAAGGCGATGTGGGCCTAGCCATCGCGACGTTCCAACAGGCCCAGAAATTATTGCCCAGCATTAAGGTGCCACCAGAGGATAAGATTAAACAGTGGGCTGCTGAAGGTTCGATCGAAAAAGGGGAAAACCTAGTCAAAGAGGGTGAAGTTCAGAAAGCAGTGGATGCCTTCTTGAAAGCAAAGCAGTTCGACGCAACCTGGAAGATATCTCAACAGTCTTGGAATACGCTGTGTTGGTACGGTGCGCTGCACGGAGGGGCAAAGACCGTGATCTCGGCGTGCGATACGGCGGTGGCACTTGCACCGGGCAATGTCGGGGTTCGAGATAGTCGTGGGCTGGCCCGGGCGCTGACGGGGGATACGCCAGGGGCGATCGCAGATTTTCAAGCGTTTATCAAGGGCACGGATTCGCCAGAGGGCAAAAAACAGCGGCAAGGCTGGATTGATAAGCTGAAAAAGGGTGAGAATCCGTTTACGGAGAAGGAGATCGCTAATTTGTTGGGATGAGGAGATGGGGAACAGTTATCAGTTATCAGTCAACAGTGAATTGAATGGTTGTTAGAGCTTGAATAAATAGCCAAATACTTTTCTAAAATTTCTCGTTGTTGACTACGCTCTGGTTGACAGCGCAGGAATTTTTTGTGAATCTTTTCAAGAGGCCGAAAACCAAGGCTTCACGATCTGCGAGAGTCAACCACAGTCAGCGTTAAAAGTGACCATTCCCAACAACATAAAACCGCTTTGAAGCACTCTAGTATGGAGTCGCCTATACTTAATAGAGTCAACCAATCCGAAAAATTTTAACTATGTTTGCCGTCAAACGATCGCTAAAATTGCATAACAACGAAGCGACCTTGATGGCAACACACGCAGGATTTCGGCTCGTAGTATTTAATTCCCGGTTAAGCTTGCGAACCCTAATGTATAGTGAAGGCAACCTTTCGGACTCTTAGGCGATCAAATAAGTCAAAAAAGTTCTCACCAACCACGTCAAGAAGCAACCTGAATTCGCTTGGATGAACCTGTTGTCTAGCCGAGGCTACCAAAAGGCTTTAATTGACTTGAAAGATGGCTTACACAACTCACTCTCAAGCCGGCTTATAGCAAAGCCGACATCTTGAATTCCTACCTGTATTCATCCACGCCCCCATTTACCTATCCCTTCCTCATGAAAACAATTTTTGACGCTTTTATCTCTTACGGACGAGCAGATAGTCTAGGTTTC
>NZ_JAUBTK010000180.1:0-3580 GCF_036702455.1 Microcoleus sp. D2_18a_D3 | reverse complement strand
CAGACATTGGCGCTTTCGCGCTGCTGTAAGGTTGTTGTCATTTGTTTATGATTGCTTTATTTGGTTTTCAATGTTCGGATGATGTTTATATTATTAACGGTGTTGTTAAGGTTTGTAAAGGGGTTTGACGACAGTTAAACTGATGACTGTGATTAGGAAAGCTTATGAAAGGAGAGACAGGGGCGATCGCCAGGAGTTTTGTTAAGAAAGTTGAGGGTTTTGCTTTCTGTGGGTCAGCTCGTGATACCTTTCTAAAACCTGAAAGCGGGAAAGTCCGGTGCAATTCCGGCGCTGTGCCGCAACTGTAAAAGTCAGAATGCCGATTTCGGGGGCGCTTTGTGGGCGTTTACTTTTGGATTCCCTGCGTAGCACGGGGAGGAGATTATTTGTTAGCTTTGACTGATTTGCCGACTTGTCCGGGTTTATTTTACGGTTCCCAAGCCCGAGACGGAGTTTTATCGAGAATGCGGATTCCGGGGGGAATTTTAAACGCGCAGCAGTGTCGGACGATCGCCGATTTGGCAGATCAATACAGTACCGGCTGTTTGCAAGTGACAAATCGGGCAAATTTGCAAATCCGAGAAGTGAACTCGGAAATTGCCCCGGAAGTCTGGAACCGCTTGCAGGAATTGGGGATAGCGTCTCGGCGCGTTGAAGTTGACCCGATTCGCAATATTATGGCAAGCCCGACAGCAGGGATCGATCGCCACCAGTTACTCGATACTCGCCCGCTAGTCAAAGCTTGGGATGATTACCTGCAAACACATTCCGAGTTGTCGGAACTTTCCCCTAAGTTCAGTATTGGCTTCGACGGCGGGGAATCGGTTTCGATCGAGGCTTTACGCAACGATATTTTATTAGCTGCATTCGGTCGTTCAACCCAATCAGAAATCGTTTTTCGGCTGCATTTAAACGGCGATACAGGAATTTTAATCCAAGAATCGCAATGTATTTCAGTATTAGCCGCCCTCGCTAGCGCGTATCTTGAATACACCAAAAATCGACCTCGAATTGATGGAAAAAAACCCCGTTTGCGTCACCTGCTGGCAGATTGGGGCGCTGAAAGTTATCTAGAAAGGGTACAGCAGAATTTACCATTTTTATTGCAGCAATTCACATCTTGCACCTTTCCCAAAAACAGGCAAGATGCCTCATCTGAAAAATCCCTCTCCCATCACCGACATCTCGGCATTTACCCTCAGCAACAGTCCGGTTTCTCCTACATGGGAATTGCACTGCCTCTCGGTAGGCTAGAATCAAAGCAACTGCGGAATTTGGCAAATTTAGCCCAAAATCTAGCCAGCAGTACCCTGAGACTGACGCCGTGGCAAAATCTGTTGATTTCTGACATCCCCAACTCCCAGCTTTTTGAGGTAAAAGAGCAAATCGCCGATTTGGGATTGCACTCGTCGGCGACTCGCCTAGATTCGTGCTTGGTGGCTTGTGCTGGCAGCAGCGGCTGTGCGTCGGCGGCGACAGATACTCAAAGTCACGCCCTAGCAATGGTGAGGGATTTAGCGCAAAAATTGACGATCGACCTGCCGATTAACATTCATTTCAGCGGTTGCCAAAAGTCCTGCGCCCAGCACCAGCCAATTGATATCACACTGGTGGGAATTCAGATTGAGCGAGGAGACGAGACGATCGAAGGTTACGACATTTACGCGGGTAGAAAAGATTTGCCCTTCGGGCGACCAATTTTTCCGGCGGTGAGTGCGATCGAGATGCCCGGTGCGATCGAGCGAATGTTGCGGGTGTATCAGCGGTTTCGAGAGCCTGGGGAGTCATTTGGTGAGTTTGTCGATCGGCAGGCGATCGACAAATTGCAGGAATTGTTGAGTACCGAAAATCGGAATTGAAAGTGAAAAAATATCTCAGGAAAACAGACAATTTTTAATTATTTCTCTTTCTATCTTTCTTGATATTTCTTCCTTCGCGTCCTTTGCGCCTTCGCGGTTCATTCAAAAAATCTATTTCACAAATCCCACAAAATTCCCATAGCAGTTTTAAACAATGATTGACTACATTCGAGACGGAACAGAAATCTACATTAAATCCTTCGCCACAATTCGAGCCGAAGCAGATTTGTCAAACTTGCCGCCCGATTTAGAATCGGTAGCCGTGCGAGTAATTCACAGTTGCGGCATGACCGATATTGTTACAGATTTAGCAGCTTCCCCCGGTGCAGCCACCGCGGGACACAACGCCCTCGTCGCAGGTGCGCCGATTCTATGCGATGCCCGGATGGTGGCCGAAGGCATCACTCGCAAACGCCTTCCGGCTGACAATCCGGTGATTTGCACCCTCTGGCATTCCGAAATCCCAGAGTTGGCGCGCCAAATAGGAAATACTCGATCGGCTGCGGCGCTTGATTTATGGCTGGATAACTTGCAGGGTGCGGTTGTGGCAATTGGCAATGCCCCGACTGCTTTGTTCCGACTACTGGAAATGTTGGATGCCGGAGCACCCAAACCGGCTTTAATTCTGGGTTTCCCGGTAGGATTTGTGGGGGCTGCCGAATCCAAAGCCGAACTGGCCGCCAACAGTCGGGGAGTGCCATTTATTACGTTGCACGGGCGGCGCGGTGGCAGTGCAATGGCAACGGCGGCTGTGAATGCGTTAGCGAAAAAGGATGAATTATGACTAAGGCTACTGGTAAATTGTACGGTTTGGGTATTGGCCCTGGCGATCCAGAGTTGATTACTTTGAAAGCTTATCGGATTTTGCAATCGGTGCCGGTGATTGCCTATCCGGCGATGGAAAATGGTAAGGTGCTGGCGCGGGCGATCGTTGCGGATTATCTGCGCCCGGAGCAAATTGAGATTCCGATGCCCCTGCCTTTTAGTCCGACGCGATCGTCTCAACCTTATTATGATATTGCTGCCGAGAAAATTGCCGCACATCTGAGCGACGGACTGGATGTGGCGGTGCTATGTGAGGGCGAACCTTTTCTCTACGGCTCGTTTATGTATCTATTCAACCGTTTGTCGGGGAGATTTACGACGGAAGTTGTGCCGGGAATTTCTTCGACAATGGCTAGTGCGGCTGCGTTGGGAGTGCCACTAACTTATCGTAACGATGTGTTAAGTATTATGCCTGCGACGCTGGATGCTGAGGTTTTGCGCGATCGACTGGCGGTTGTTGATGCGGCTGTGATTATTAAGCTGGGGAGGCATTTTGCGAAAGTCCGGGACGTGCTGATTGAGTTGGGACAGTTCGATCGAGCTTTGTATATAGAACGCGCAACTATGCCGAATCAGCGAATTCGGGCGATCGCAGATGTCGAACCCGCTGAAGTTCCCTATTGGGCTCTCATTATGATACCTAGCCAGCAAAAGTCTGTATCTTAATATTTCCATGCCTGAAGGCGACGCGCTTCCAGGCTTTACCTCCTTTTTTGTGCATTCTTACCTCTTTATCCTGTTTTCTTCATATTGATAACTTAACCTTATAACTTACATCAGTTAATCTGTTGTTAAAATAGTTTACAAACCTTAGAATATGCTTTATGTTTATTTACATGGCGGAACACAAAGCCGTCACGAACATTGAAAACCAAATAAAGCAATCATAAACAAAT
>NZ_JAUBTK010000179.1:0-4026 GCF_036702455.1 Microcoleus sp. D2_18a_D3 | reverse complement strand
TTAGGGCGACCAGACATTTTTATTGGCTCCTTTACTTCTTACATAAGTCTATCACATCTTTAAAAAAATGGTATTACGCACCGGAGCCGAAAAATCAGCATTTGAGGTTACTTCACTTCGTTCCTGATGACAGCATTTACGTTGTTGCGTAATTCTTGTTAAGATTGCTAAGCTGTTTAGCCTTTAAACTGCGTGTTTCAGAGCCTGAAACCCAATACTTGCTTAGATAGCCTCTGAGATTTAAAAGGTGAACCGCTTATAGCTGTTCACTTATGAGTAAGTTGCCAAAGCCGCGTTTCGTAACTGACCTCTGAAGTAAGGAAAACAGGCTTTAAGTTGTAGTTGTATTGTTTTTTAAGCCTCTCTTGGAGTTTTTTACTGGGAAGAAATACAAACAAATTCCTGTTACCGTTAGGAATCTGAAGTGTATCTCCCCACAGAATGTCCACTTTCGGATCGAGCAGACGGATCAAAGGAATGACTTCACCGAACGTACTATCAGTAATCAACAGCGGAGAGTCAGCTTGATTTAGGATGTGAGCTATAGGAATAGCGAACTTGCCTTGATCCAGACCTTTGTTCCACCAAGTTTCTGCTTGAGCACTGAGGGTGCAAGACAGGACTCCAGCCGAGAACACTCCGATTGCAACAAGCTTCCAAAACTTCTGCTGCCAGGTATTAACAGAAGTGGAGGTTATTTTCGCTGTCAGCAAATAAGCCACAGCCAACTGCAAACCCAGATAAGTAGGAAGTAGATATCGAGCGTAGCCTGAGAGCCGCCGTCCACCTAAAATTAAATCTCCCAGCATCAGAGGCAGGGATGTAAAAACAATCAAAGTCAAGATGAAGCCGTAAACCGGTTTGGAAGTGTGGCGACAGACAAAATAAATCGAATATGCCAATAAAATTAATACAAATACAATCACTGGAATCAGAGGCAGCGTCTTTTTGAATGAGCTCACCGCATCAAGATTTACATCAAAAACAATTCGGCTAATATTCCCTATCCACCTTTTAATTATAGGCATCAAGGGCATTCTGGATTCGGGTCTCATTACGCTTAGAGCAGAGGATGAGGAGGGTGGCTGCCAATATTTTAGGGTTAAATACCACAGCAAACCTGATATGAACGAGACAAAGAAGGCTAGTATATAATAAATTACGGTTTTAGTTACTCGTACTTTTTCCATAGCAAATACATAGATTCCATGTGCTATTAAAACAAGTACAGTATACAAATGAGTGTAAATTCCTACTACGGTAATCGCTGTATAAATTCCCCATAGCAGCTTAGTTTGAAGTCGCATAGCTCGCAGCAAAACCGCACTAGATAGCAAAGTTAACACAGTCCAAAAACAATACGGTCGCGCTTCCTGAGCGTACAGTACGTGCATTGGCGAGACTGATACCAATGCCATTGCTACCCATCCCACCATCGAAGACTCAAACAATTCCAGGCAAATCCAATAAGCACAGGGCAACAGTAGTACACTAATCAGAGCGGGCAAGCTTCTCATTGCTGTGACGCTAGTTCCAAACAATTTAGCCCAAAATCGCGCTACCAGAAAATAGAAGGGTGGCAGTTGACCTTCTTCTATTGCCAAACCCTTAATCGTATCGATTTCGTTCTTTTGATCGTTAATGCTCTGATATTTCAGGAAATCTTTGCTACTGATTACTGGGCCATTGAATATTTCTTCCTTAACAGATTTCCCTAAGTAGCCAGACACTCGCAAGGAAGTGAAAGTTTCATCGAACCAGTAGAATTTGCGGTCGATATTGACGAACCTAAAAAATATGCCCATCACCAACAGCACAGAAAGTAAAAACCGCAGCCCAGTTACAGGTAGTCGCCAATTATGACCATTCATTAAATGATTTCCCCTATTTATACTCTAATTATGCAACGCCTCAGTTTATTGTTCCACAATCTCAACTAAATCTTCGATCGCAATATCGAACGCACGGGCCATCTTGTCCAAAGCTGTGTAGTCAACGGTAGCCATGCCAGGAGAATTGGCATAGGTGGCGATTGTTGTGTATGGAATACCTGTTCTGTTGGAGACTTCCCTCAGAGTCCAACCCTTCTCTTGAGCAAATTCTCGAACTCGCAGCCTAATTCGTCCCATATTCCCAGCAAAAAATCAGCCTACTCTTCCAAAATCTCAACTAAATCTTCGATCGCAATATCAAACACGCGAGCCATTTTGTTTAAAGCTGTGTAATCTACCGTTGCCAGCTTGGGAGAATGGGCATAGCTTCTAACCGTACTGTAAGGAATGCCCGATCGCTCAGAAACTTCTTTAAGCGTCCAACCCTTCTCTTGGGCTAGTTCTCGAACTCGCAACCGAATTAACCCCATTTTCCCGTTGAAAAATCAGTTTACCGTTCCAAAACCTCAACCAAATCTTCCACCATCACATCAAAGACTTCAGCAAGTTTCTGCAAAGCCGTATAGTCCACCGTTGCCATTTTGGGGGCTTGGGCGTATTTTTTAACCGTGCTGTAGGGAATTCCCGTTCTGTCAGAGACTTCTTTCAGCGTCCAACCCTTTTCCTCAGCGAGTTCTCGAACTCGCAATCGAATTAATCCCATTTATGCTTGACAGCAGCTATGCTCATATCTTTTAATAAAGATAGTTAACAGCGATCGCCCTCGGACCTGAGAAATCTAGAGCGATCGCCTTTCATTCACCACCCACAAAAGTGGGAAGGATTTTCCTATGATACCAAAAGAACCGACATATCGCGATCGACTTCAACCTTGGCATCTAATTCGCCACCTGCCCAACTGTCAGCGGTTAACAGTCGCCCGTTTCGCCCGCCGCCGCGATGCCGAATCTTACCTAAATGCACTGCGCCGCTTAATGCCCGCAGTCTCGCATACAATTGTGTTCGTAAATGCGGTGTCTGTGTTGGATGAAAACAGCGTTCCAATTCAAACACAATTGCCGATCGAAGTTTAAGCGTTGAAAAGTGCGAAAAATAGGCAAGAGCCCTGTTCCCCAAACATTAAAATGTCTTGTGGGGTGGGCATCTTGCCCGCCCAAGAACAGGCAAGATGCCTGTTCCACAAATATTCAACTAAACTGTAAATAGACTTAAGTCAAGGAGTCAAATCAATGCCATCTCCCTTTCCCGGTATGGATCCGTATTTAGAGCATCCCGAACTCTGGCCTGGGATGCATAACTTGCTGATTAGTGAAATTTTCAGGTTTTTATCTCCCCAACTGCGTCCTAAGTATTTAGTGTCGCTGGAAGTGAGAATCTATGAAACGGCTGACGACGATTTATCAGTCATTGGCATTCCCGAGGTAACTGTAATGCAACCACAAACTGCAACAGAAACAACAGCATCAAACGTAGCAGTTGCAGCACCGCTTACACAACCATTCACAGTAACTCTTCCCATACCTTACACGCTTCTAGAAGCTTATTTAGAAATTAGAGAAAGGGGGGAAAAAGAATTGATAACAGTAATTGAAATTCTCTCGCCTACGAATAAGCGAACAGGTAAAGGGCGGCAAATGTACGAAGAAAAGCGAGAAGAAATTTTAAGTATTCGCACTCATTTAATAGAAATAGATTTATTGCGGCGCGGTCAAAAAATGCCAATTATTGAAAACAATATTGATAGTCACTATAACGTTTTGGTGTGTCGGGGAAATCGCCGTCCCAGAGCAGATTTGTACGCTTTTAACCTGCAAAACCCGATGCCTGCCTTTCCTTTACCGCTGCGATCGGGCGATACCGAACCTGTCATAAACTTGCAGGAATTATTCACTCAAATTTACGACATAGCAAGTTACGACCTGAAGATAGATTATCGCAACTGGGAAGTCATACCAGCGCTGTCAGAGGCCGATACAATTTGGGCAGATGCTTGGTTGCGCGATCGGGGATTGCGGTGAATTTAGTTAGATTATATCGGGTTAATTATCACAAATACCGTAGATACTGTCTTGACCTGTCAAGGGGTAGCAGTCAAATAATTGGGGTCGAAAGGCTTTTGGGATTTTAAAATCCC
>NZ_JAUBTK010000178.1:0-4049 GCF_036702455.1 Microcoleus sp. D2_18a_D3 | reverse complement strand
TGACTAATGACTAATGACTAATGACTAATGACTAATGACTAATGACTAATGACTAATGACTAATGACTAATGACTAAAGCTAGCGACGATCCTCTGGCCCGGACAACCAGTCTAACAATGTAGGAGCTTCACGCCTAGAGGTTTTGCTATATAGTTTGCTCTCCCTTTCCACTACTTCTTTATTGAGGATAGCATCCGAGGTTTTCTCCTTGGAACGCATATTCGGGTTGAGTAGTAATTCGTTGTGCCACCAAGCGACAATTAAACCTGCTGCCACGCCACCAATGACACCAAAGCCAAGACTCAGGGGCAGCGTAGCTCCTACTAAGCGAAACCCAACGGTAAACAACACAAACCATATCAGCGCGGGGCTAAACCCCTTGGAGTCTCCGGTAAATTTTGGCATAAGCTGCAAGTTTTTTTTGTAATAATACAGAAAGATATTGACAATATTAGCAGACAATCAAATTGGCAAGGGCGATCGAACTGCAACTACTCCCCACAAATCAAGTTTAATTGTACCTCTAAGTCTTGCAGGGTATCTACAATGTTTACAGAAATTTGCTCTAATTCTGTAAAAGGTTCAAAAGCTGCTTGCTGCGAACTCAATAGTTCTGCCGTCGCGTCGGCAATATCGCCCCGGCGGTGTTGCAGTCGTTCTCGCAATACTTCAAGTGGTGCGGTGCAGTAAATGATTTGCAGGGGCAAGCCGTGGGATTGAGCCTGATTAATCGCATCGGTTCTCAAGTTTTGGCGATCGAACTTTGCATCTAAAATCACATCCCAACCTCGCTCAGCCAAAATTATCCCCAACTCTAACAATCTACCATAAGTCTGTGCCGTCATTTCATCCGAGTACAAATCTTGCCCGCCACGTTCATTTAAAGGAATTCCCCCTAAATGTTTGCGAACCGCATCGGATCGAATGTGAATTGCCCCAGTGCGGCGAGCCAAATATCGAGCCGCTGTACTCTTGCCCGAACCAGACAAACCAGACATCAAAGTTAACTTTCCCTGGCGCGGTTTTGTGTATTGCCAAGCCAGTTTATAGTAATGAGCGGCAGTCTGTGAAATCTCTGCTTTTTGGGGAGTTGAAATAGCGGCATCGTCCAACATTAACGAAGTTACTTTTGCTCTAACATAAGCTTGACGGCTCAAATACAGAGGCAACAGTTGCAGTCCTTCCCAATCCCCTGTTTGTTCGATGTAAGTATTGAGAAAAGCATTGCCTAAGTCTCTGCGCCCCCGCGATTCCAAATCCATTACTGTAAAAGCGACATCGTACATGACATCAACAAAGCGAAAAGGCTCGTTAAATTCAATGCAGTCGAACAGCAAGATTTTATCTGGCCAGAATGCTATATTCCGCAAGTGCAAATCTCCGTGGCACTCGCGAATTTTATTATTGCCAATCCGGCGATTAAATAATTCTTGATTTTTTTCAAAAAACGCATCTGTATAATCTTTATTTTCCTGAAATTGTGCCTGAGTCTGCGGCCCGCCGATATATTTTTGCGAAATTAGGTAATTGTTGTTTATTGTTGCCCCAATCTGACTGACTTCGCCAAATGTGCGAATGTAGCTATTACTAATTGCCGTGCTGTGAAACTTGGCAACTTCCCGCCCTAAGTCTGCCATAAGTTGCTCGGTCAACAGTCCGCGTTCCAACAAACTGAGCAACAGCGAATCTTGAGGGAATTCTCGCATTTTCAGCACGTATTCTACAGCAATTTCGGCGGAATTAATAGCAGGTAAGCTGCTGCCTAATTGAAACGAATTCCCAATTTTAACAATTGGCAAAACTTCTAGATAAATTTCCGGTGCAGTGCGTCGGTTCAGCAGCAATTCTTCGTTGCAGAAATGCTGCCGTTTCTCCAAAGTTGAATAGTCCAAAAAGCCAAAACTGACGGGTTTCTTGATTTTGTAAGTATAATCTCCTGTCAGCAAAACAAAGGAAGCATGAGTCTGAATTAGCTGCACTGGTTCTGTCACCCCGTGCGGGTAAAAACCGGGCTGCAACATTTGCTGAATCAGAGGTGGGAGACAAGTCATAGCGATTTTAGATTTTGGATTTTAGATTTTAGTTTGGGGATTTTGGATTGTGAATTTTAGATTTTAAGTTGGGGACTTTAGATTGGGAGTGGGGATGTTGACTTTAATCCGATTTATTATAGAGTTGATAGTTAGTGTAAAAAAAAGCAGCGATGACAGAAAATAATCAAGAATCTGGTTCCGTGGATGTGTTTGGCGTGGGAAATGCCCTTGTAGACATCCTAGCATTGGTGGAAGATGAATTTGTACTCGGCCACGGGCTGAATCGCGGCGGGATGACGCTGATGAATTCGGAAACGCAGGGGGGGATTTTGCACGATTTAGAGCACAATTCGCTGCAAATGCGATCGGGCGGTTCGGCGGCAAATACGATGATTGGTTTGGCTCAGAGCGGCGGTAAAGCGTATTATTCGGGGAAGGTTGCTAAGGATACTAACGGCGAATTTTATCGGCAAGATTTGCTGGCGGCGGGGATTGATTTTAATGTGCATCCTGCTGCTGAGTCGAAGGAACCCACTGGTACTTGTGTTGTGCTGACTACGCCGGATGCGGAACGCACGATGTGTACTAATTTGGGGGTTTCTACTACTCTGGCTGCGACTGATATTGATGTCGATCGACTGGCTCACTGCAAGTACAGTTATGTTGAGGGCTATCTTTGGGATGCTCCCGATCCGAGAAAGGCTAGCATTGAGACGATGGAACAGTCTAAGCGTCTGGGTGTGAAGGTGGCTTTTACTTTTTCGGATGGCTTTTTAGTCGATCGATTTGCTGATGATTTTCACAAGGTGGTTTCGGAGTATTGCGATGTAATTTTTTGCAATGCTGATGAAGTTCGGAGCTTTTTTAAAGAGGAATCTTTGGAAGAGTGCGCTCGGAAAATGAGCGAGATTTCTGATTTGGCTTTTATCACTAATGGGGATAAAGGCTGCATGGTGGTGGAGAACAAACAGATTGTTGATGTGGCTGGATTTCCGGTAAAGGCGATCGATACTGTGGGTGCTGGAGATGCTTTCGCGGGCGGTGTTTTGTTTGGAATTACTAACGGTTTGAGTTCTGCACAAGCGGCTCGCTGGGGCAATTTCTTGGCTTCTAGGGTGGTGCAGATTCACGGGCCTCGGCTTGAGGGTTCTCAGGCTCATCTTTTGAGTGAGGTGATTTCTGCTTAGGAATTGAAAAGGGCGATCGCACTTTTTGTCGTAAGGGCGATCGCTCTTTTTTTAACCACAAATAGAGGTTGGCTGAGTGCGTGGATTGAGTGATTTTGAGATAATTTGTCTTCCACTTTTAGCCTGCTTTTTCTGCCAATCTGCAAACATAGCATCCAAGTCGTAATTGAATGACTTAGCGTGTTGTTCGCGAATTTGGTGAATTTTCTCCACGATCTCATCTTGCCACATAAATTCAACCTCCTAGTAGTTCGTAAGGCGTACAAATGATCGGTAATTGGTATCCCAAATCCAAACTAATTTCTGCAAGTTTTCTCTGAATTTGAGCGTTAGCGATATGCTTACAGTTCCATGTTAGCAGGTAATCTAAATCGTAAACGGTAGCTGCCGCAATATGAACCGCATCAGCAGCAGCTTTAGGCGGAAGATTGCTTCGTGTGAGAAATTGTCCTGCTAAGTCTCGTACAGCTTGATTGAGTTCCAGCAATGGAAAGTCGCGAAGTATCTCCAAACGTTGAGTCGCAATCTCTGAGTCACCTTCTGCTATTTCGTCCAAAACAACTTGTGAGATGTAGAGCCTGAAGTTGCTTCGCCGAAATTCCCACCAATCTCGTGTTACCTCAATGTTTGCAGCTATAATCAGGTTTTTGGTGGCTCTAGCGGTGAGGTAGCCCAAGATACTGGTTTCGATGTAGACTGTTTCACTCATACGTAATGGATGATCGCAAATTTCATGTTAACCATACCATGTGGGAGCATCCCGGTTTTGTAAATATCCGAATAAGTGTAAAATAGTTAAAATCAATAAAAGCGTCAAAAAAAGTCGAG
>NZ_JAUBTK010000177.1:0-4362 GCF_036702455.1 Microcoleus sp. D2_18a_D3 | reverse complement strand
AATCCTCTTCCTTCCAGGTAGAGGTCGCCCCGCGGTCAACTGTCAACTGTCAACTGTCAACTGTCAACTGTCAACTGAACGCGCCCACTGTTGTAATATGTAATTGTAAAATTTGGCGGTGTCTACTTTATCCATTGCTTTAATTTTTCGTCCTCCAGTTTTAACTTTTGTGCGTCCTTGGCTGATGCCTTCGGTAATAATTTCGGTTTCCCATTCTCGCAGTTGGTAAAATTCGGGATGCGCTAAATAAGCGGTTGCCAAAATGTCCCAAAAATAGTAATCTTGAGATATTGCTAGGGCATAACACTGTCCTGCTAAGTCGGAAATTGGATATTTGCGCTGTCTTGCTAAGAGATTGGAAAATTCTACAGTCAGGGGTACATTATTAGTGATGTCTAAAGGACACATGACAACGGGAATTTGGGTTTGCCAAATTCTCTCGATTGCTATCGGGTCCCAGTAAGCATTCCATTCCGCCGACATATCTTGTCCGGGTTCCATATCTTTGCTAACATTGCCGATAACATTGAGGGCGCCTCCCATCCAGACAATTTCTTGAATTTTGCTTTCAATTTCTGGCGCGATATCTAAAGCTTGCGCTACTGTTGTTAACGGGCCCGTTACCATCAACGTCACCGGTGCGACTGCATCCCGCAAAACTCGCACCATAAAGTTTTGTCCGGGTTCTGATATTAACGGCGTGTCAATGGTTCCTTTTTCATTTAGAATGGGAAGTCGATCGACTGCAAAGGAATCTCGCCGAAATAACACCGGAAATGGGTTGAGTCCCCGCACCGTACTCGCCGCCACTGGAACTTCTGAACGCCCCATCAAATCGAGGATTTTGCGCGTTGCACTCACCGCCGGTTGAATGTAGCAGTCTGCAGGAGTTACAATTACTCCCAGAGTTTCGACTTCCTCCATTGTCATCAGCAACACGACGGAGAGATAGTCGTCAACTGCACCGTCGTGATCCATTAGTACGAGTTTTTTGGACATTTTGCTTCCCCGGTGACTGAATTAGTGTAAAGTACAAATATTAATTTTTTTGTGCGAGAAACACAACTGGCTCAACTATATGAATACAGTATCACCTTACGGCTCTTGGAAATCACCTATTTCTTCCGATTTAATTGTTTCTGGAACTGTCGGACTCGGACAAATTGCTATTGACGGCGATGATATTTACTGGGTTGAGGGAAGGCCTTCGGAAGCGGGGAGAAGCGTCCTCGTGCGGCGCACTCCTGATGGTAAAATCAGCGACGTGACACCGCATCCTTTTAATGTTCGCACTCGCGTTAACGAATACGGCGGCGCTGCTTTTGCAGTTGCTGGCGGTGTTGTCTATTTTTCTCATTTTGCCGACCAACGTATTTATACTCAAACATTAAATTCTCAACCCCAACCTCTGACACCTACTGCTAATTCTCGCTATGCAGATGCGATAGTTGACAAGCAAAGAAATCGCCTGATTTGCGTGCGCGAAGACCATGCAGGTGAGGGCGAACCTGTCAATACTATTGTTAGCATTAATTTAGATAACGGCGAAGATATTCAAATCTTAACTCAGGGCAATGATTTTTATGCTTCCCCTCGTTTTAGTCCAGACGGTTCTCTACTTTCCTGGATTTCTTGGAACCATCCAAATATGCCGTGGGATGGCACAGAATTGTGGGTAGCAGAAATTAATGCTGACGGTTCTTTAGGTGAAAAATACTTAGTTGCTGGCGGGGTTGATGAGTCGATTTTTCAACCGGAATGGTCGCCCGATGGAGTTTTGTACTTTGTTTCTGACAAGTCTAACTGGTGGAATTTCTACCGCTGGCAATCTAGAACCCCCCTCAATCCCTCCTTGGTAAGGGGGGAAGCAGAGATAGAAACCAGCTTGTGCGAAATGGCGGCTGAATTCGGACTTCCTCAGTGGGTTTTTGGAATGTCTACTTATGCCGTTGTCTCGGAAAGCCAAATTATTTGCACCTACACTCAGCAAGGCCAGTGGTATTTAGCGAGTCTTGATTTAACGACAAAGCATTTGACAACTATTGAGACGCCTTACACTGATATTTCGTCGGTAAAAGCGCGGGGAGAAACTGTTGTTTTTCTAGGAAGTTCGCCGACGGAATCTACTGCTATTGTGCAACTAAATCTAGCAACAAATAAACTAGAAATATTGCGCCAATCGAGCAATTTAAGCATCAATCCGGGTTATCTTTCTGTACCGGAACCAATTGAATTCCCCACGGAAAACAATTTGACTGCTTTCGGTTTCTTCTATCCCCCGACAAATCAAGATTTCGCAGCGCCTGCGGGTGAAAAACCGCCGCTTGTTGTTAAAAGTCACGGCGGCCCCACTGCTGCTACTTCTAGCAGCATGAATTTGAAAATTCAATATTGGACGAGTCGCGGTTTTGCCGTGCTCGATGTTAATTACGGCGGCAGCACTGGTTACGGCCGAGAATACAGAAAAAGACTGCAAGATAGTTGGGGAATTGTCGATGTTGACGACTGCGCTAACGGTGCTAAATATTTAGCTCAAAAAGGTTTAGTTGATGGCGAAAGAATGGCGATCGCCGGAGGCAGCGCAGGGGGGTACACTACTCTGTGTGCTCTTACTTTCCGCGATGTGTTTAAGGCCGGTGCGAGCTATTATGGAGTTAGCGATTTGGAAGCTTTGGCAACGGATACTCACAAGTTTGAAGCGCGCTATCTGGATGGATTAATCGGGCCTTATCCTGAAAGAAAAGATTTGTATGTAGCTCGTTCGCCGATTCATTCCGCCGAACGTTTATCTTGTCCCGTTATCTTTTTTCAAGGATTAGAAGATAAAGTGGTTCCGCCCAATCAAGCGGAAATGATGGTAGAGATATTGAAAGCTAAAGGTTTGCCGGTTGCTTATGTTGCTTATGAAGGGGAACACCACGGTTTTCGCCGCGCTGAAAATATCAAAAGAACTCTTGACGGCGAATTCTATTTCTATTCCCGGGTGTTTAAGTTTGAGTTAGCTGAACCTGTGGAGGAAGTGCCGATTTTCAATCTTTAGAAAAAATTAAGTTTGCAGTTGCTCGGTCTTCCCTAAAACGCACCTGCAAGCTTTATCATAATTCGCAAATTTTAAATGTGATTTACTTCACAAATTGGGCTGTTTATTGTCACACCTTTAAAGGCAATACAGCTATAAATTTTTATAGTGCGATCGCCTTTTGTTGTTGCAGAAATGCCCGATCGCGATCGTCGAATTAGAGAATCAATTACTATGCAATCTCCTGTCCACCTGATTCCATCTGCTTTGGGCGAGCTGTTTGCCGAAGTGAATCAAAATGGCTATATTACCGAAAAACGGGGTCTAAAGCCCCGTCCTTCTAGGACGGCTTTAATTTCTGCAATTTGTAAATAATTGTTAATTATGCGGATTTTGTGGGTAAACGTTTTAGTAAAAGTGAGAAGCTATTGCCATGATAGTTTTAGAGTTTAAGTTGAAAGGCAAAGCGGAGCAATATCGGAGCATCGACGAAATGATTCGGACGGCTCAATTTGTCCGAAATAAAACTCTTAGATATTGGTTAGACAATCAAGGAATTAAGCTGGTAGACCTATATAAACAATGCGCTGTAATGGCGAAAGAGTTTGAATGGGCGGGCAAGCTTAACTCGACGGCACGTCAAGCTTCGGCAGAACGTGCCATTTTTGCTATAGGGCGTTTCTTTGCTAATTGCAAAGCAAAGAAAGCAGGAAAAAAGGGATTCCCACAGTTCAAGAAACATACCCGCTCCGTTGAGTATAAACAATCGGGTTGGTCACTTTCTATCGACAAACGATGTTTGACATTTAAAGACGGCTTCGCTGCTGGGAAGTTCAAGTTGGTTGGTAGTCGGGATTTACATTTTTATGCACCCGACGAGATTAAACGAATCAGAGTCGTGCGTCGTGCCGACGGATACTACGCCCAATTTTGCATCAATGTGGAACGGAAAGAGGAAGTTATTTCCACTGGTAAATCCATTGGAGTAGATGTCGGATTAAACCACTTCTATACTGATAGCGACGGCGAAACAGTTCCTAATCCTCGGTATCTCCGCAAAAGCGAAAAAGCTCTGAAGAGATCCCATCAGCGAGTTTCTCGGAAAAAGAAAGGTTCTAAGAACCGAAAGAAAGCGACAAACAAGTTAGGAAGAAAGCACTTAAAGGTCAGTCGGCAGCGTAAAGACTTCGCCATAAAAACGGCGTTGTGCGCGGTGAAATCTAACGATTCTGTAGCCTACGAAGACCTTCAAGTGCGGAACATGGTTAACTGTAGTTTAGACTAAAAAATGAGCGCAGCTAAAAGTAGCTACCTTTGAATCTTAGGCAAGCTGTTGCTCACAA
>NZ_JAUBTK010000176.1:0-4467 GCF_036702455.1 Microcoleus sp. D2_18a_D3 | reverse complement strand
ACGCGTTAAATTTAACTCGAATTATCCTGCTTAATGTTTTGTTACATAAATAGGTTTTTTCCCGCCTACCTACTTAGATACTTATTGAGTAGGTGATTAAACTGTGCCTCACTCAACACAGTTCCTTGGGGTAATAGCTTGAGAGCATTCTGCCATTGAGTCGGGATTTTGAAGTCCTCAATTAGTGAGAATGTGAGTGAATTCAACATGAATTCTAGTTCTCGTCCTGGCTGTAATCCTTTGAGTACCGTCAGTCTATCTTTATTAGCTGTTGTGAAGTAGACTGTATATAAAGGGTTGCAGATGATATTGGTGGTATGGTTGACTCCACCTACACGCGCGCCAGTTTGGTCGAAGTGTTGCCAAGGGCTACTTGCTAGTCCTGAATCATAAACTTCTTTTTTCTCAGTTTCAAAACCCGAGTGGTTTTTGATTAACAGGTTGGATAAATAACCCGCTGATATAGAAATACCTAGATCTGCTAAAAACTCCAGTAGTTTGCCTTGCGTCATATTACCACCTAGCGTACAAACTGATTATTAAGGCTTTGATTCCCGGTCCAAATTCTCCTTCGTAGCCTAATGGTAATTCTGCTACATAAGTTTTTCCGACTGAGGGTGAGTAATATTTCTGTTTCCGAAATAATATGTTGTCGGTTGCCAATCTGATATCTTGGATGATTACTTGTTCGTATCCTTTAAATTCTGCATCGGCTGGCCGTTGGTCTGTGGGATATTCTAGTATTTCTTCTCGATCTATTTTTATCGTGGCGTTCTTACTGCGTTTGCTATGCTTTTTTGGCGTTTTTCGCTCTTTTTCTGATGAGTGCTGACTTTTGAATCCTTTGGATTTGGCTTTGATGTCTGGTTTTCCTTGTTCTCCCTTCAATCGGTTATTTTCATCTTTCAACCGTTGATTCTCTGACTCCAAGTCTTTGACTTTTAATTGTAATTGCTCTATTAGGTTCAGTAATATCTCTACTGTGTGACGCATGGATTCGTCTGCAATACCTGGGGGGTCGATGGTTTGCAGTATCTTGAAGGATGACTTGTCTTGTGAAATAATCTTTGGCGTCATGTGTCCTATTTTATGACACTTTGTGTACTCTGCTTACTTTTTTTTCTCTCATACCCCTACTTATTGAGCCGATACTAACTTTCGATATCCACCCCTGGATCAGCACCGCCAATCACGGCACAAATTGAGATGGTAATAATATCAATTAATTAATAATGTTTCCTCCGCTCAATTCTGGGATATTCTACGTCACGCAAATGGTCGGCAATGGTGATTTCAGGTTTGAGTGTCCGGCAGGGTAAACTCTAATTAAATGTTTTGGATGTAGTCAATAATTCTTCTCCAAGATACCAGATTCTGTTAACATAAAGTTTAGATGGGTTCGCGCTGAGTTCAACCCAATTAAATACCGCCGGAATTATATAGCAACCGCCAAGACGGTTAGGATGTTCTTATATCACATCCGCCATTCATCGGAATTATTCATTTCTCTGTTCTCTCCCTCTGCGTTCTCTGCGTCCTCTGCGGTTAAATCATTCCGATGCCACCGGAATTGATATTAATTGCTCAAACCCTGGCTATTATTGCTTCTTCCTGCTTTTTACCCGATCGTGAAGTCGAAGGGCATTCTTCCTTCTTCCTTCTAATCTAAATCCCGCCTCCTTTCCCTCGCCAGTGCTGCTTTGAGTTTCGGACTCGCCCCCTCCGTCTGCTTCACTTTGCTTTGAGCAGTCCACAAACGGAATTTATTGTTACCCGAAGCCGCGCATTTGCATATACCTGCGGACTGAAATCAAAGAAACTTTATTTATATCCCTGGAATGAGTAAATCATCGAGAGATTACAGCATGATTAAATAGAAACGCAATACCGTACCTGCGCTGTTGATAAATTCTCAGCAACTACTTTTGTCAAAATTGCTTTGAGAAATTAATTTATTCTAAAAACTGTTAGCAGCAGCTCAGGTTCCTCAACCTCGCCAAAACACACCCTACCTATAATCCCGACAATTCGGAGCGGCAATGAACACAATCAAACCCGAACCCCAAAGATCGCGCTTCATGGCTCTGCTGCTGACAACGCTGCTGACATTTCCCTTTGTGAGTGCTTGCGGTTCTAGCCAGCAAAATTCCGCTCCCCCGCCTCCTGTTGACAACACTCGCGCAGGAGGAGTGCAAACTAATCGCGGCTCCACTCCTTCCCCACAAGCCAAAAAAGGACTGAGCAATGCTCAAAAAGTAGGGATTACTTTAGCAGGAGCAGCAGCCCTTTACTACATCTACAATCAGCACAAAAATAAACAAGAAAAGGGGCCGCAGGGAAAACATTACCTTTCCAAAAACGGTCGCGTTTACTACCGCGATGCCCAGAATCGCGCGGTCTGGGTAACGCCCCCGCCTGAAGGAATTAAAGTTCCGGAGTCCGAGGCAGCGCGTTACCGCGAATTCCAGGGGTACAACAACCAAAATACCGGTCGAGACCTTACTACCTTGCCGGAAGCTACAAGTCCTGTTCCCGCACAGTAGTCTAAGCATTTGAGATTTTAGATTGCAGGTTCCCTGACTTTCAATTAAATCTGGGATTCCCAATCTAAAACAGTCGTTTTTCAGCACATAAAAAAGAGGAACTTTATCATGGTAGACGGATTTTTGCGGAAGTTAAAAGATGCGATCGTCGGGCCAGACAGCGAGCAACTCGATCCTGATGGCAATTACCAAGATGCCTCAAATGCCGGACAGTACGGCAACGTGACTCCAGCCAGCCAAGACCCCTACGGCGACCCCGCAGATTACGGACAGTTCGGCAACGTGACTCCAGCCAGCCAAGACCCCTACGGCGACCCCGCAGATTACGGACAGTTCGGCAACGTGACTCCAGCCAGCCAAGACCCCTACGGCGACCCGGCTGAGTACGGACAGTTCGGCAACCTGACCCCGGCCAGCCAAGACCCCTACGGCGACCCCGCAGACTACGCCGGTACCGACTACGGACAGTTCGGCAACCTGACCCCGGCCAGCCAAGATCCCTACGGCGACCCGGCTGACTACGTAGCGGATGCTGGAATGTTCGGCAATGTGATCCCGGCCAGCGAAGATCCCTACGGCGACCCGGCTGATGAGGAAGGGTTTAGTTAAGTCAGTTAGCTAGAAAAATTACCTGGTAAGCAACAGCACCCCTACGGGGGTGTTTTTTTTTGTTGAGAACTAGTACAGCTCGGCGTAAGTATACAGACTATATTTGTGGTAGAATAACATATAGCGTTTCTCAGAAAGATTAGGTAAGCCGAGGTATGCTGCAAAGGTGGCAGCAGCGAGATTTTTAGGTAAAGATTAGTCCGCAAACCAAGCGTGACCAAGGCTAGAGTTAGTTGAGACCTGTTTGGGTCGGCGATGGAGGAGTAATATATGGCCTTATTAATGCCTAAAATATTAAATTTAAGCGATGGCGAGCGTCATGAACTTCAGAAGTTGATCGACAAACACAAAACGCCGCAACAAATCGTGCTACGAGCCAAAATCATTATCATGGCATCTGATGGTCAAAACCATCGTGAAATAAGCCGAAGCCTAGAGATTAATCGGCAGATGGCTCGTGAAGGGGCGAAACCGATGGTTGGAGAGCGAGGGAAAAGAGTTATCGATTTTACAAAGATTACAAGATCGAGAGCGTGTTGGCGCACCGGCAAAATTTAGCATGGAACAAGTAACAGAGTTATTTGCAATGGCATGTTCCTCACCGTCAGATTATGGACGACCAATAAGTCACTCTCTCTGCCAGAGAACTGGCGGCCCAAATAATGAAACAAGGCATTATTGAAACTATATCCGTCCGCCATGTTGGTAGATTATTAAAAGAAGCAGAACTGCAACCACACGCCTCCCGCTACTGGTTAACCCCCCCTGTGGATGAAGAATTTGATGCAAAAGTCAAAGATATTAGCGACTTATATCTGACTGCGATTGAACGCGCTCAACAAGGAGAACACACAATATCGATTGATGAAATGACAGGGATTCAAGCTATTGAACGTCTGGAAAAAGACTTGCCAATGAGACCCGGTAAAGTTGTCAGAAGAGAGTTTGAATATATTCGTCATGGTACGCACAGCTTGATAGCAAATTTCAACATTGCGAATGGTAAGATTATTAAACCAACTTGTGGAGATTCGAGAACAGAGTCCGATTTTTTACTGAATATTCGTCACCTCATTGAAACTGATCCGGCTGCCCAAAAATGGCATCTAATTATGGATTGTCTGAATACTCACCAATCTGAATCACTGGTGCGTTTGGTTGCCGAAAAAGAAGGCTTAGATATCGACCTCGGTATTAAGGGAAAAAGCGGCATACTTCAATCCATGAAATTCCGCGCTGTTTTTTTAAGTGACCCAACACATCAAATTGTTTTCCATTACACACCAAAACATTCTTCGTGGCTTAATCAAATAGA
>NZ_JAUBTK010000175.1:0-4496 GCF_036702455.1 Microcoleus sp. D2_18a_D3 | reverse complement strand
TTAGTCGATTGATGGATATGTGCTGGGCTGCTGATTTTACAACCCAGTCGTTTGAAAAATGTTGGTAATGACAAGGCTTCAAGACGCAACAAAAGACGCCAACTTCTGGAACTGTACGGAAACCGCTGCCACTGGTGCAACAAGTCGATGCAGAAATCAGAAAGAACCATCGAACACTTACTCCCGAAAAGCCGAGGCGGGTCTAACGCACTCTCCAACCTGCGTTTAGCCTGCTTCAGTTGCAATAACTCGCGTGGAAATAGCCTCGAACCTCCGGACGGCAAGAACTTACGCACACAAAGAGCTCAACCACATGAGAAAATAGCTTAGGATTTTCGCACGATCGCGAATTTTCATAGCAGCTAATAGACATCTCCCAAAAAGCCTGTCAAGAACAGCCAGGATGCCTGTTCCACAAGAATTATGGGAGATGTCTAACAAACTAACTTGCTCCTCAAAAAAGTCGCATGGATGACCTAGATGGACGGTTAAGCGCTCTAATTGCAGAGGTGCGCCACAACCCAGCTAACAGTAGAAAATGGCGATCGGCCATGCACAAGCTCTTATGGGAAATTCAGCAACTACCAGGACTCAAAAAATCAGCCCATCAAAATTATCCTGAAGCCCTCAACCTTACTTTAGCATGGGTCAGCCGCGACATTGCTAAATTTGAACCGCGATCGCCTTCTGTTTCAAAAAGTTTTGTCAACTGGATCAACGGCACTTTGCGTCGGCGAATTCAAGATTTGTATTCTCCTGACAAAGATGCTCCAATTAGTTTAGATGCACCGATCGCAGCAGATATTGGGAAAACAACTCGGCTCGAACTATTACCTGATTTTCCGCTCAGCGGGTTGGATGGCATGATTGAAAGTGTTCAGAAAGAAACCACTCAGCGAATAGGTCTCCAACTAGAACTTTACATAGAGCAAGATCCAGAAGGCAAGCTAAGAAATAGCTACCCTCGTTCTAACCCGGAGTGCAACTGCCAATTCCTCAGCATGAGAAGAGTATTAAAAGAACCTCCTGACAAGTTTCGAGACTTAGCCAAAGAGTTAAAGGTTAATTACACAACCCTGAATTCTCACTGGAACAGAAAATGCGAACCCTCGTTGCAAGAAATAGCCCGCACTCTAGGATATAAACAGGAACTAAAACCATGAACATCGCAGAACTACCTCTGTTAACAGTACCGCTAGAATTAAAAGCTCACGAAATGGCGCGACAGTTGGCAGCCGTTCAAAGTACAGTCCAAAAAGGAAAACGAGTTTACTTGAATGCACTGGCAGTTTACGCAGTTCATAGCTATTTAAAATGGCTGCAAATAGAAACACATTGGGAAGGTTCTGATAGCTTCAATCCAGCAAAAACGACACTAACTAATGTCGCTGACTTGGTAATTCCTGGCATTGGTTCCTTAGAATGCCGCCCAGTTTTACCTGGTGAAACAACCATTCTCTTACCCGAAGAAGTAATAGAAAATCGGATTGGATATGTGGGAGTACAGTTTAGCGCTCGCCTGGACTCCGTGCAGCTATTGGGATTTGCTCCAAGCTTAGATAGCTCAAATCCACCGCAACAAATAGCAGTAGCAGAACTGATGCCGATCGACAATTTAATCGAACAGATTACTCGTTTAGAAGAAGCGATCGCCTTCTTAGAAACAGACGATCCGGTGGCGGTACAGGTGCGATCTACGATCCAAACTCAATCGCAGAGCAATATTGTTGCCCAATTAGAGCGTATTTATCGAACTTGCGACGAGTATGAGTGGCGGTACGCAGGGGGAGAGATGTTAGCTGGGAGTACCGCAGGAGGGGAGTTTACTCGTGAAAGTGCAGATAGCGCCGACACTGATTTAGAAGATTTAGCCGAAGCACTGCTGGAGAAGTTAGCAGAAATATGGAGAGATGCTGCGTAATTTTGGAGCGGATGGCTGATGTATATACGTAGTATCCCCTTCGTAACCTGTAAAGAATATGGCAAAAGGATTCGGCCCTAAGAAAACTCCCCCAGCGACAAAACGGCAGAAAGCTTATTTCAAGCTGATTCAAGCGCTCCTCAACTGTCCTAGTGGCAGAGAACTCAAGATTTTAGGGAATCACGCCCATCTGATTGACGCGGGTTTGGTGGAAATGATGGCAATGGTAGCTACGATTTTGGTAGCAGATAAGGAGCTTACGAGGGCTAAATTTTTAATTGGTTGGGCTGTTATTTTAACTCAAGAACTGGGATTAAACAATAATTTTTTCAGCGTCGAGCCCACTATTTGTTCCCAAGAAAATTTTCTCAGGCAATGGGATTCCATCCAAGAGCAAACCCGGTTTCGTTTATTCTTTCAATTATTAGACGCTATTTCAGAGAGTCGCAGGAATTTCCAAACGGTTGACCAAAGGATAGTGCCAGAAATTAACGTCGTGCTTGAAGCTAATCAAGCTCAACTTGATGAACACTTTGTTAAGGTGTTGCGATATCACTCGTCTGCGATACTATCTGAAGCACCACCCGCAGGGAAAAAAGGAATCGCTGCTCGACTTATGATGTTGAGCTACTGCATCCATGACTTTAAAAAAGGAAATGAAGCCAATAATTTAGAGATTGCCATTGCAGGTTATGAAATTGCTGTCACCGTCTTAACCTACGAAGCTTTTCCAGAACAGTGGGCAGCTTGTCAAAACTCTCTCGGTAATGCTTATCACCGCCGTTTGAAGGGCGATCGCGCCGAAAATCTAGAACGATCGATCGCCTGCTGCCAAAATGCCCTACAAGTATTGACTCGCGAATCTCGTCCCATAATGTGGGCAGAAATTCAAAAGAATTTGGCTATTGCTTATGGCAACCGAATTCGCGGAGATCGGTTAGAGAATGCAGAATTAGCAAGAATCGCTTGTTGCACAGCAATGGAAGTTTACACCCGCGAAGCAATGCCTGAAGCATGGGCTCAACTTCAAAACAATTTAGGTCTTATTTATCGCGATCGCATTTGTGGCGACAAGGCGGAAAACTTGGAACAAGCGATCGCGTGTTATCAAAACGCCCTGTTATTCCGCACCCGCGAAGAATTTCCTCAACTTTGGGCGCAAACTCAAATAAATCTGGCATCTGCTTACCGCCACCGAATTCACGGCGATCCGGTAGAAAATGTTGAGAAGGCGATCGCAGCTAATCTCGAAGCTTTGCAAGTTTACACTCAAGACATTTTCCCCGCAGATTGGGCAGGAGTGCAAACTAATTTGGGTAACGCTTACGTGCATCGACGTAAGGGCGATCGAAATGAGAATTTAGAAATGGCTATTGTCGCCCATCAATCTGCTTTAAAAGTCTTTAACCCGGATGAGTTTCCTAGAGAGTGGGCTATGGCTCAAATGAATCTGGGTAAATGTTACTTCATGGTTGAATCACACGAAAAAGCGATCGCTTGTTATCGATTGGCTTTAACAGTTTGTACGCCAACTGCTTTCCCATTTGAATGCTCGGGCGCTGGAGAAACCCTTGGAAAAATAGGATTTGCAATAAAAGATTGGAAATTAGCCATTGAGGGATACGGTATCGCGATCGAAGCCGTAGAAACCAGGCGTACTTGGGCAACTTCTGAATTTCGCCGCCAAGAAATTTTGGAAGAGGCGATCGACATTTACCCAAACATCGTGCAAGCTTGCATCAATAACAAGCAGTTAGATAAAGCTGTTGAATATGTAGAGCGATCGCGCTCTAAACGCCTCGTAGACTTAATGGCAAGCAATGACCTCTATTCAAGTGCAGAAATTCCGGCTGAAATCCAACAGTATTTACAGGATTTTGAACGCCTACAGCAACAAATTGACCAGGAACGAGGGCGCAATCAACCTAGCAAAGACTTTGATAATAGCAAACTTGATAACAGCCGTGCAGCACTAGCAGCTTACAATCAAACAATAGCTGATCTGGAAGCTGAAAAACTCCTAATTTGGGAACAACTTCGCCGTTTAGATCCGGTGCTTGCGGGTCAAATTCGAGTCAATCCTCTCAAATTCCCATCCATCCAGCAGCTTATCGACAAACCCACCACTGCAATTATTAGCTTTTACACCACTGTTAGCGACACCTTTATCTTCGTCGTGCGGCAAAACGAGATTAGCCTGCAAAGCTGCGCTGGTTTAGGATTTGAGGATTTGCACGAATGGATTTTCAAAAATTGGTTAGGACAATATGTTGAGGATAAAGATTCTTGGAAAGAAGAGTTAGTTGAGATGCTAGCTGAAATCGCCAAACTGTTAAATTTAAATGACCTGCTTTTGTGGCATTTAGAAGGAATTTCGGAACTGATTATAGTTCCTCATTTTGCCCTTCACCAAATCCCCTTCGCTGCACTGCCCATTGGAGACAACCGATATTTGGGTGACAAGTTTTTGATTCGTTACGCACCTAGTTGCCAAGTGCTAAGTAGGTAGGCGGGAAAAAACCTATTTATGTAACAAAACATTAAGCAGGATAATTCGAGTTAAATTTAACGCGTT
>NZ_JAUBTK010000174.1:0-4935 GCF_036702455.1 Microcoleus sp. D2_18a_D3 | reverse complement strand
ATGACGAGCGGGTTCTCCTGTGTATTTTGTTTGTTTTGTCAAGTACAATTTATACCAAATTAGATGAGCTTACCCTGCTAATTGGTTGAAATTGGCATTAAAATCCCGATCGTTTTGATTGAAATCAATCCACTGTACCTTGGCTAACTCTGGATGCAGTTCGGCTGGAGCGATCGGCTGATGCAGCACCGTGACAAACCGTTTATTCAACCCAGCGGCATACTCAACCTCCGCCGCACAATAGGGAGAAGTGACCGATCGGGGTGAGAGAATAAATAGAAAGTTATCGCAGACTTGAATGCCCTGGTGAATCTCCTGGGCAAAATCTGCGCCCGATGCAATACTTTCCTGATCGAACCAGGTCGTTTTTCCCTGAAGTTGCAGTTCCTCGTTCAACTTTCTAGCTAAATCCGAATCCGCACGAGAATAGGAAATAAACACATCGAGCGACTCTGCAGGCGGTTGCCGCAAACTTTCAGCAATAAATTCTTCTTGCAACGGCGTAGGTGGATGCTGCGATCGTTTCTGCGCCACCTTCAACCACGCCTCGGCACTTCGCAAGTTATAGCCTCGCAGCAGAATACTGGGATTCTTGTGCTGTCGCTCCCACTTCAGTGCTTTGGTCAACAAAACCTTATGCTCGTTATAGTAAGCCTCATCTTGATGCAAAATCTTCAGCAATTGACTTTCATCGAGCAAGTAATCGTCTTCTTGTACGTTGTCGGTGAGGTCGATATATTGCAAATTTCGCAGCGCATTTGGAATCTGTTCCGCTGAGGTTTCTCGCACTAAAATGGGAATAATTCGCTTGTTAAGTGATAATGCAATCTCTAATTCTTTCCGAGCAAAATGCGAATCGATCGCGTCTGGAGAGAGCAGATACACCAGATTATCTGCCTGTTCGATTCCCCGCTGAATCGCCGCCTCAAAGGCTTCCCCGGTTTGAATATCGGTGGTCTTCGTCCAAACCGTCAAACTTTCTCGCCTCAAACTGTTGCAAATTTTCTCCATTTTCGCCTTATCTGGCTCGGCATAGGACACAAACACCTGAGTCATCAAGTTGTTGGCATTCTTGATGCTTTCAGTAATGTATTCGCAATGCAAATGTGCTGGAAAACAAGGCGGTTGTTCATCTTTAAACCGGATTTTCAACCAAGATTCGGCTTGCTTTTTCTCATCGCCGACTAACAACCATCGATGTTGTTTTTGCTGCCGTTCCCACTCTAAGGCTTTGGTTAACAATTGCGTATGCTTTTCTACATACTCGGCGTGGCGGTTTAATAATTCAAGTAATCCGGTTAAAGATTTATCGAAGTCATCAATTCCCTCGCGAAAATACACCCAGTTGATTTTGCCTATAGCCGGGTGCATATTGTTAAAACTCGAATGCAATCCTTTGGCTTTGTAGGCTTCCCATTCCTCGTCGGTTCCCTGGGGTTTTCGCTGCTGCCAAATCTCTCGATCGATCTCTGGGACGTGCAGTAAAGGAATTATCCGTTTGTTGCGCCGAATCGCCAGTTCGATTTCCTTGCCGCAATAAGGCGAGTTGATCGAATGCGGTGCGATGATAAATAAGAAGTTGTTTGCTTTTTCGATGCCGTCGTCAATTTGATTTTGGAAATCGACTCCCAGGGGAATATCGTTTTGGTCGAACCAAATATTCAATCCTTGTTCTTTCAATCGATCGTATAACTTTCTGCCGAAAGCTAAGCTGTCTGCGCGTCCGTAAGAGATAAAAGCGTCAAAATTTGTTTTCATGAGGAAGGGATAGGTAAATGAGGGGCGTTGCTGAATACAGTTATGAATTCAAGATTTCGGCCTTGCTATAAGCCCGCTTGAGGGTGAGTTTTGCAAGGCATCTTTCAAGTCAATTAAAGCCTTTTGGTAGACAAGGATAGACAACAGGTTCCTCCCAGGGAATTCAGGTTGCTTCTTGACCTGGTTGGTGACAACTTTTTTGACTTCATCCAACCGTCAACAGCCAACAGTCAACAGCCAACAGCCAACAGTCAACAGCCAACAGCCAACAGTCAACAGTCAATTGAGTTGACTGTTGACTGATAACTGATAACTGTTCCCCCTGAACTCATGACAACAAGTAAGCGATCTCCTTCTTCGTAAACGGATTCTCACCCTTTTTCAGGGCATCAATCCAGCCTTGCCGCCTTTTTTTGCGTTCGGGCGATACGCCAGGGGCTTTGATAAACGCTTGAAAATCTGCGATCGCCCCTGGCGTATCCCCCGTCAGCGCCCGGGCCACCCCACGACTATCTCGAAAGTCGCCATTGCCCGGTGCAAGTGCCACCGCCGTATCGCACGCCGAGATCACGGTCTTTGCCCCTCCGTGCAGGGCACCGTACCAACACAGCGTATCCCAAGAGTCTTGAGGGATCTTCCAGGTTGCCTCGAACTGCTTTGCTTTCAAGAAGGCATCCACTGCTTCCTGAACTTTACCCTCTTTGACTAGGTTTTCCCCTTGTTCGATCGAACCGCCCGCAGCCCACCGTTTAACCTCGTCCTCTGCTGGCACCTTAATCTTGGGCGATAATTTCTTGGCCTGTTGGAATGTCGCGATGGCTTGGCTGAAATCGCCTTGCTGCGCGATCGATCGACCTCGATTGACTAAAAACTCGGCGTTTTGCTCAGGGTTCCAGGCCAGCCTTTGACAGGTTTCCCCCGCGTGTTTCGCCACGGAGAGCATTTCCGTATCCTCACCAAACTGCGTTTGGGGCGCGACTAAAGCGGGATGTAAAATTATTCGGTTGCACGCCGTCTTCAGCCAATCTTGCCAAGTGCCAGGGCGCCAGAGGCGAAGAGTCTTATCCTCACTGCCGCTGATAATGGTTTTACCGTCCGGGCTAAACGCAACTGAAGTGACTGTCTGCGTATGTCCCTTGAGGGGCTGACCGATGGGTTGACCGTTCGTGTCCCACAAGCGAATGGTCTTATCGTCACTACCGCTGGCAATGGTTTTGCCATCCGGGCTAAATTGCACTGAGCGGATTGAATTGGTGTGTCTTCTAAAGGGTTTACCGATGGTTTTGCCTGAAGTATCCCACAGGCGAATTGTATTGTCCGCGCTGCCACTGACGATCATTTTGCCATCCGGGCTAAATACCGCCGAGAAGACCTCCTTCTTATGCCCTTGAAAGGGTTCACCGATGGGCTCGCCAGAAATCTTCCACAGGCGAACTTTCCCGCCATAGGCACCGCTGACGATTTTTTTGCCGTCCGGGCTCCAGGCCACGGAGTTGACCGTCTGTTTATGTCCTGTAAAGGGTTCACCGATGGGCTTGCCTGAAGTCTTCCACAGGCGAATTGTACTGTCCCAGCTACCACTGGCAATGGTTTTGCCGTCTGGACTCCATGCCACTGAAGAGACCACACTTTGATGTCCTTTAAAGGGTTGACCGATGGGCTTGCCAGAAGTATTCCACAGGCGAATTGTCTTGTCATCGCTACCACTGACAATCGTTTTGCCGTCTGGACTCCATGCCACTGAAAAGACCCGCTCTTGATGTGCTTTAAAGGGCTGACCGATGGGCTTGCCAGAAGTATTCCACAGGCGAATCGTCCCGTCATAGCTACCAGTGACGATCTTTTTGCCATCGGGGCTCAATGCCGCTGATAATACTGGAGCGTCCTGGGTGAAGGGTGGAGCGATGAGGTCGCCGTCCGTATCCCACAGACGAATCGTCCCGTCCCAGCTACCACTGAAAATGGTTTTGCCATCGGGGCTAAATGCCACGGATCTGACTGCATCCAGGTGCCCGATGAGGGGATGACTCAGGACAGGATTCCCCTCCCGATCCCAAAGAGAAATGCTTCCATCCCCGCCCCCACTGACGATGACGCTACCCTTGGGACTAAATGCGAGTGACCGAATCGGCGCACCCTCATGCCCTTTGAAGGGTTGACCGATGGGTTTTCCCGAGGTGTTCCACAAACGAATTCGCCCGTCATAGCTGCCACTGGCAATGGTTTTGCCATTGCGGCTCCAGGCCACTGACGTGACCGCCTCCTGATGCCCCGTCCAAGGTTGACCAATGAGTTGACCCTGACGAGTCCACAAACGAACCGTTTTGTCCTTGCCGCCACTGACGATGGTTGTTCCATCGGGACTCAATGCGATCGATCGAACCCCATCCTTATGCGCTTTGAAGGGTTTACGGACCCGATTGCCATCCGTGTTCCACAGGCCAATCGTCCCGTCGCCGCTACCACTGACGATCGTGAGGCCATCGGGGCTAAATCGGATTGACGAGACCTCGCCTTGATGCCCTTTGAAGCCTTTGATGAGCTTACCAGAGATATTCCACAAGCGAATCGTCCCCTTATCATCGCCACTGACGATCGTTTTGCCGTCTGGGCTCCAGGCCACGGAATTGAGGGCGGTTTTAAGCCCATTGGGCAACGGCTCGATCTGTTGATGGGTGGGATAGCCGTCCGTATCCCACAGGTGAATCATCCCGTCATAACCCGCACTCGCGAGGGTTTTGCCGTCTGGACTCAACGCTGATGAGTTGACTCCATATGCGTCTGCTGTCAGGAGATTGCGCTCTCTGGCATCTCCGGCGGCATCGCGCAAGCTAGACTGCACTTGGGAAAACGTCTGCCCGCGAACCTCGGGCGATGCAGCGAAGCTTTCATCTGTGGCTTTAATTGCCCGAATGAGTGCCTCTACGGGATCGGCATTGAGCAAAGTCTGCACGCGGCCAGCATTTTCCTCTAACTCGGCGATCTTTTTTTGATCTTGCGCTTCTTTAGTTTGCGTTTGGGCGATCTTCTTTTGATCTTGCGCTACTTGAGTTTGCTTGTCCGCCTCTAGTTTCCCAAATGTTGCGACAATAGTGGCAAATGTCATGATCGAGAGCGCACCCACGACGGCTCCCCTTAATAGCATCTTATTTTTGCGTTTTTCGGCGCTACTTTCGG
>NZ_JAUBTK010000173.1:0-4971 GCF_036702455.1 Microcoleus sp. D2_18a_D3 | reverse complement strand
AAGCTTATAGTATCAAGGGACTCGCGAGTTCATTCATCTTTCTAAATCCTGTTTTCTTACTTTTTCAGCAAGCCCTATTTATCTCCTTACCAGACCACAGGAGATGAGGGGGTAGATACGATCACCCCTTACTTTTTTTATCGATCGGCGATCGTACTCTTTGTGCGGATGCGATCGCTCCTTACTTTTTTATCGATCGGCGATCGCCCCTCTCTTTTTTACCGATCGACATCGACGCTGATTAGAAGCGGATAATCTCGATCGTGCATCGCGATCTCTGAAAACAAACATCAAATTCTCGAAAAAAGTTCGTTTGCCCAAGAATTAATGGCACCTGAGAGGATTGTGCCCAGGCAAATGCTAGACGAACTGGTTCCAGATTCCCAATTTGAACGTGCACAAATACACCCCGCGCCTCAACCATTGCAAGATTTCCAGTCAATGGCAAACGGATAGTTTGTTCCTCCCAAATTGCACCCAATTGCAGCCCTATGTCATAAGGTAATAGGTTGACCGCAGATCCAGTATCTAGCAGTGCATTCGCGGAGACAGAAAAGCCTGCATGACGAGCGAGTGATGGGAATCGTGGGTAATGCTTCATCGTCAGAAAAGGGAAACTCGATCGTACTAGGCATGAGTAGATGCCTCTCGGTCATCCCGAATCATCTGCATCATAATGTTTGCAGCTTCTGTTGCGTCGTAGGGCGACCAAACCGGATACTCTGATGCAGAAAAGATGACTTGTAGTTCAGCGTCTGGGATTTGTGCGGCTAGGAGTTTGAAGAGTGATAATTTGTCTGACTGGCTCAGACTGTTCACCAAAGGAATTAACTCAGCGAGAGACATAGTTTAAACTCCCAAACATACGAGGATACATTTATCATAAGCGATCTGTGAGACACGGTTTTATAGATAGGCGATCGATCAAAAGTGTGGATGCGATCGCACCTTACTTTTTTTATGGATAGGCGATCGATAAGGAGTGGGGATGCGATCGCACCTTTCTTTACCAAAAATCTAATTTTAAACAGAAGTACGATCGCCTTTTTTAAATTTCTTCAACAACTCCGGCGTAACCAAACCTTGCGGAAAAAATATCGTCCCCAAAACAATCAGCAACCCAAAAATAATTAACCGCCCATCCCGCAGAAATTGTGCCAACCAAACCGGCAATCCCTGAATAGTCGCCATCCCCCTCAAAACCTCCGGTAAAGCAGTAAACACCATCCCACCCAAAACTGCTCCCAGAAACGTTCTGCTACCACCAATCAACACAGAAGTCAAGTAAATAATACTAGCATCAAAAGTCCCTTGACGGGCGTTCCAAGTATTCAGAAAATGGGCACTAACTGCACCCAAAACCCCAGCTAAAACAGCACCTAACGTGAAAGCCAAAACCTTATAAAAAGTTGGGTTAATGCCGATCGCATCAGCCGCCAACTCATCAGCCCGAATCGCCGCAAAAGCCCGCCCCACCCGAATCCGTTCCAGCCGATAGACAATCCCCATACTTACCAACAGTAAAGGTAGTACAATCCACAAATACTCGATCGGCGTCCCAAACGGTTGCGGAATCCCAAAAATGCCCACAGCCCCGCCAGTGATATCTAGATTCAGCGATAAAACGCGCAAAATTTCCACAAAAGCAATAGTTGCGATCGCCAAATAAATCCCACTCAACCGCAGCGCCGGAATTCCCACCAAAATCCCCAGCAACCCCGAAACAACCCCTGCAATTATCATCTCCACCAACAGCAATGGTAGAGGAAACAAACCCCCTGTCGTCTTAAACACCGTCGTAGACAAAATCGCCGCAATATACCCACCCAACGCATAAAAACCAGGGCTAGCGAGAGACAACTGACCAGTCATTAGAGGCAAATACAGCGACATTCCCAACATTGCACCCAGCAACATCGAGACAATCAGAAAGCCATAAGTAGTAAAAAATGTAGCCATGATTTTATTTTAAATAATAAACATACTTAAATACCAACTTCATCTCAAATCCAGTCCCATCATAATCATTCATTTCTCTCTTCTCTTTCTCTGCGTTCTCTGCGTCCTCTGCGGTTAAATCATTCCGATATAATTAGTTTCTTTAGGGGGCAATCCCCCGTTGCCGTTGGTGCGTGCGAAGAGTCGAACCATCGCCCCAATTTTAATCACCTAATTATCTATTTTACACCTTTTGAATCAAACGCCGTCCAAACAAACCCTGCGGTCTAACCAATAGCATAATAAACAATATGGCAAAAGCAACAGCATCCTTATAAGCCGAAAAATCTCCCGGCACAAAAGCCTCCACCAAACCAATGATAAACCCACCCAAAACAGCCCCAGGAATACTCCCCAACCCACCCAGCACAATCACCGCCAAACCCTTCAAACCAAAAGCAATACCAAAATACGGTCCCGCAATACTCACACTCGAACCCACCAAACTCCCCGCCAAACCAGCCAGAAAACTGCTCACAAAAAACGTCAAAACAATGTATCTATCAGTATCAATCCCCAACAGACTAGAAGTAGTGGCATCTTCAGCCACAGCCTGCATTGCTTTGCCAAATTTAGTAAAATTTATTAAGTAAGTTAAGACAGCTACAATCGCTACAGATACCGCAAAAATTACTATTTGAACAGTACGAATCGGAATAGGTTTATCCCCAGTCCCAAAGTTAATGGCAGCGGGCAAATAGCCGTAAGTGTTAGCGGGAAAAGTGTAAATTTCCGCACCGACTAGATATTGGATAATATTGGCGATCGCCACTGCTACACCCAAACTAGAAACCACTGTCAGCAGAGAATCTGAGTGTCGGCGACGCAAAGGCAAAAAAGCAACTCGTTCCACAATTACTCCCACTACACCAGCCATGACACTGCCCAAAATTAACGCCACAGCAAAAGGCAATTCCACGGGAATTCTAGCATTAGCCCACAACCCATTAAAACCGAAAGTCCCTCCCATCAGCGCATAGGTGAAATAAGCACCCAAGGTAAATACTGCACCGTGAGCAAAGTTAATAATTCCCAAAATCGAAAACACCAGCGTATAGCCCAAAGCAAAAATAGCATACACGCTGCCGATCGACAAACCATTCAAAAATTGTTGCAAAAACAGAGTTAAGTCCATCACCCGTTAAAAATTGAGCATCACACCAAAATCATTCAACTGCAAATACGTCACAGATTTTCCCTGTTCCCTCTTACATCTTCGCTCTTTCCGACATCAGTTAAATTCGTCGAAGGAATCCGTTGCCTAACTTTCCTCTCCAATCATTTCAAAAACTCAAATTTACCATTATTGCCATCCGCCTCCATCTTAATTCGTGCCACATAAAACTCTTTCTGATTTATCTCCCCTTCAGGCGTAAAAGAAATTTCGCCCAAAGGCGTATCGTACTTACCATCCAACAACTGCTGATTCAAATTTGTACGCAATTCTGCCAACGGCTTTTCGCTAACCTTAGATTTAGCATTAATTGCCTTTAATGACTCAACAAAAACTTGGACGCCCGTAAAAGCTTGAGCGCTAAATTGAGGCGGTTCCTTCTTGAATTGAGCGCGATAAGCATCGCGAAAAGCCTTGTTAACTTCATTTTCATATTCCGGGCTGTAGGCTTGGGCAATCAAAACTCCATCACAGAGTGCTTTACAAACAGGAAATACATTAGAAGTATTCAGACCGTTGCCCCCAATGATCGCGCCTTTGTAACCCAACTCCCGCAATTGCTTAATTAAATTGCCTCCATCGGCGGCCAACCCGGAAATAATTATCAAATCGGGGTTGACATTGATCGCGTTAGTAGCTTGAGATTGGAAATCTGTATCAGTAGTCAAGAATTTTTGGACTGTTGCCAATTCCAGTCCCATATCTTTAACCGTTGTCTGAAAAGTTTCAGTCTCAGATTTGCTAAAAGCATCATTCTGAGCAAAAAACACGGCTACTTTCTTAATATTGGGATTTTGCTTCAGTGCAGCTTTAACTGCATTAGGTGCTACCACTGCCACAGGCGCGGAGACTCTGGCCACATAATCGCCAATCTGGGGAATGCCTTTAGCGGTGTTGGAGGGTCCGAGTACGGGAACTTTTGCTCGATCGGCGATGGGATCGGCACTAAAAGCTTGTTGTGACAGGGTTGGCCCCACAATACCCACGACCTTATCCTGATTGATCAGAGTATTAAAAGCATTAATAGTCCCTTGTTCATCTCCACCAGTATCTTGGAACACCAGTTTAATAGGCGTCCCATCCACACCGCCTTTATCGTTGAAATACTTCTCAGCAATTTTCGCCCCAGCCACCTGTTCCTGACCGAGCAAAGCCACATTGCTAGTTTGCGCCACCCCAACCCCAACGGGAATAGCGGTAGAGTTCCCCGCAGCCGAACCCTGTGGCGAAGTTGTCGGAGATGGCGAAGTACCTGGAGATACTGTAGTCGATGTCTGGGGAGTGTTTGTCTGGCTGCAAGCGATCAGCAGTGAAGCGCAGGTAACGAACAAGGCACTAGGGCCAGAGGCAGGTTTTTTCATGAGCGGGCGATCGAACATCTATATATAGAACATCTACACGTAGAGATATTCTACCCATGCGCGGTAGATACTCCGCCCAAAAGTCCCATCTTGCCCAAAAAAAAGACCCCTTCCCGGAAAGAGGAGTGAGCCAGCGGATGTCGGAGCGCGGTTTAAGAGCCAAAACCCTTGGTGTGTATAGGTTCAAAAAAAACTCAAAAATATTTTCGCAAAACGCTTGACAACCCTGGGGAGAGTTGATACATTAATAAAGCGCCAGAAGAGAAGCGGTTCAAACAACCGCGAACTAAAGGTACAAAACTGAACCTAGAAAAAAGAATAGTTTGAAAGCTTAAAGCACTATTAACCTCGTCAAAAAATTAAGATTGAGAGTAAAAGCATCGCTGATACTCAATATCGCAAACAACGAGAAAAAAGTCAAGGGAAAAAAACCAGCCT
>NZ_JAUBTK010000172.1:0-5038 GCF_036702455.1 Microcoleus sp. D2_18a_D3 | reverse complement strand
GTCTGATACCCGTTAGTAGACGTTCCCTCTTTATCAATGCACTATTTGGTTATTTTGTCAATGCGTAAGTCCTAGTTGAGTGTTGAATATTGACTCGATTTTACGCCCGACGCTGAAGCGCGGATTTGATATGACAGATTTCAGCATTAATTCAAGTGTCGATCGATCGTCACAATCGAAACTGGCCGCAACGCATCAAAACGAGTTGAATTCCCCCCAGCCACAGAACGCGATAACTGCACTTGCACGATTCGGTAACTCCAGTGCGGTTCCCGGCGCACCCGATCGCCCATCCAGCTCAAAACAGTAGCAATATCCTCAAAAGCATCCAAAGCCAACACGATCGAGCCTCCAGCGAGCAGCCGCAGCGCGCAAACGCCCAAAATTTTAGTCAACCCTCCGCCACTGCCGCCAATAAAAATCCGGTGCGGAGGACGCAAGCGGTGCAAAATTTCCGGGGCGGTTCCGTGAATCGAAAACACATTTTGCAGCCCAAAACGGCCATAGTTGAACTCGATCGCAGAAGTACCAGAAACCGTTTGTTCGATCGCGTACACCTCAGACTGCGGGAATAAACGAGCAATCTCGATCGACACAGAACCATTACCAGCACCCACATCCCAGACAACTTGTCCCGGTTGCAAAGCCAATTGTCCCAGCACCAACACCCGCACTTCCCGTTCCACCGTCAAACCAGGCTTGTCGCCACAACCGATAAAAGCTGCATCCGGTATTCCCAACAAAGGCAACTTTTCCAAATCCAAAGGTTCTGCCCTCGGCGGGGACTCCCGCAGCATCACAACCACGCTCAGCGGTGCAAAAGACTCTCTCAGCAAAGCTTCCAGAGACTTGCGGCTTACCCGTTCCTGGGCCGCCCCCAAATTTTCGCAAACCCAAAACTCGTAGCGTGTCGGCAAATCTAGAGCTTTCACCAAATTTGCCAGTACAGCCGGAGTGTGAGCTTCGTCCGCCAGCACCGCAATCTTCTCCACACCGAGCTTGAGTTTTGCCGTCAGTTCCTCAAAATAACGTCCTTGAGAGCCAACAAAATGAGCATCTTGCCAAGGGATTTGCAAGCGGTTAAAAGCCAACTGCACAGAACTGACATGGGGGTGAAAAGTCAATTTTTCTGCCGGCAATTGGGCAATTAACAACTTTCCCCAGCCGTAGAACAGCGGGTCGCCGGGCACTAAAATTACGATCGGTCGATCGCGGTGTTCCACCGTCCCTGCAGAGGGCTCTAATTCGGGTTCAGTCGCCCACCAGCGCCGAATTTCCAGAATTGCTTCGGTCAAATCTTCCAACGCCCAGCGCTCTCCGTCGTGCTGGGGAAAATAGCTCAAATGGCGCTCGTTCCCTATTAGCAGAGCAGCCATTTCTACAACCTGCCGCGCCGATTCGCTCAGCCCAGCAGCTCCATCTAAACCTATACCAACAACGTGTACTGTCACTTTTTAAGCAAAAAGTAAAAAACCAGAATTACTGATTTTTCCTGGTTTTTCATCAATTTTTTCCTTGACTTTACTGTCAAACAAAAATAATTAAAGCATTTAACAGGCAATATCCTGACTCTTGTCACAGGGGAGAGGGGGAGAGGGGGCGAGAGATTGCGAGAGTGGGAGATGGGGAGAGGGGGAGATGGAAAAAATCTTCACATCGATCCTCTTCCCTCTTCCTTCTTCCTTCTTCCCTCTTCCCTCTTCCGTCGTTAAAACTCAAAAACAGGCCATTCCGGTTGCCGGAGATAGGTGGTCATGTCGTCAAACTTCCGCAGTTCCACTCGGTGTACGGACAGTTCTTGCGGCGTGTCCAGCCATTGCTCGTTTAACTCTGACAGCAAAGCGCACAAGCGATGGCGGTCAAGGTTCGGCCCTACGTCCCCAAAATAACCCAGAGTAATGTGGGCCGTAAAATGATATTGCTGTTCGATTCCCAAAGCCATTAAATCGGGATTTTGATAGATCGATCGGCGAAACTCCAGAATTTGCTTGTAAGAGTTTTCGTCCGTCGGTGCCAAACAAACACCCACAGCTCTAGTCATCACCATCAACCCCAGCACTGTCCAGCGAATGGGGGCGCCGCCCGCCAAGGGTTTGCAGGCGGCAAAACGATCGGCCATGCGCGAGCGCAGTTGCTCCTCAAATTCGGGATTTTTATCAGAGGCATCTCGAAAAGCGCTGCTCCAAATCAAATCAGCTACGGTTAAATGGAAGGTATCAGGAGGCAGTGCCACGATCGCACCGTCCGCTATTTCCTGCAATAGCCGTTGTTGGATCGAATGCAAATTACTATAAAGTGCAGCATTTTCTGCATCTTCCCCAGCAGGCGGCGTAATCACCGAATAACCCGGAAAAGGTACAGGATCTCTGTGACCAGCTTCGTCCGGCTTAAATTTTGGAGATTCCTGAATGTGTTCCACCTGGGACTTGTAGGAGTCCAGCAGCGTCATTCGCGCCACCCGATTTACGTAAGCTTGATAAGTATCATCCAATCTTGATTTCCTCGCGGTGACAAACTCCCACACCAAATTTTATATTATGGTGCGGGCATCCAACAGTCCAATTCAGGATATGTTGGACTTGCGGAACCTGCAACTCTGATTTTTTGGGCTACTGAGCGTTTTTCATGCAAATTTATCTGTTTTGGGGGGAAGACGACTTTGCGATGGCGCAGGCTGTGACAAGTTTGCGCCAAACAGTCCTCGACCCCAACTGGGCTAGTTTTAACTATGACAAAATTATTGCCGATTCCGCCGGAGCTGTGGTCGAAGGGCTCGATCGAGCCTTAACGCCGCCCTTCGGTACCGGCAGCCGTTTTGTCTGGCTGGCAAATACGACTGTAACCCAGCAGTGCTCTCCTGAACTGTTAGCGCAATTTGAACGGACGCTGCCAGTGATTCCCGACACCACCGTGCTGCTGCTGACATCCGTCAAAAAACCCGACAGCCGGCTCAAATCTACCAAGTTAATTTCCCAGTCCGCCCAAGTGCGGGAATTTTCGCCGATTCCGCCTTGGAATGAGAAAGAATTAGCCCAGCGGGTGCGCCAAGTCGCGGGCGAAATGAACGTAAAATTGACAGCGACAGCGATCGAACTTTTGGCCGAATCCATTGGCAGCGATACCCGCGGGCTATACAGCGAAATGGAAAAATTGCTGCTGTTTGCGGGCAACCGCAGCCAACCTCTGAACCCGGAAGAAGTTGCCGCACTCGTGCACTGTCACGCCCAGAATACCTTCCAGCTAGCCGATGCGATTCGCGAGGGCAATACCTCCGCCGCTTTGGATTTATTGGCAGGCTTAACTGGCCGCAGCGAGCCTGGTTTGAGGATTGTGGCTGGCTTAACTGGTAAGTTTCGGATTTGGCTGTGGGTGAAGGCGATGATCCAAGCGGGCGATCGCGATGATAAAATTGCTCAAGCTCTAGATCTTGGCAATCCGAAACGAGTATACTATTTTCGTCAAGAAGTCAAGAACGCCAGCTTAGAAAAACTGCAAAAAAGTTTGCCTTTGCTGCTAGAGTTAGAAGCTTCTTTAAAGCGGGGCCGGGAAGAAATCTCAACCCTGCAAACCAAAGTTATAGAACTTTCTAGCTTGTTTCGCTGATGCGCGACAGAGCACAGGATCGGCTCCTTACTGTAAATTTTTACAACAAATTTCTTTCTTCGGCTATGTGCTTGATGCCCGATCGCAGCCCAAAAGGTCAATAGATACTAGAAATACTCTCAGAATGCCAAAGTAGAAGTTAATGTGGTAAATAAATATTGTCCGCCGAATGCCGATCGGTTAATATTATTTGCCGGCTCTCCACCCCCCCAAAAAAAGAGCGCTACCCATGACACAACAGAACCCGCGGGAACTGCTCAAGCAAGGCGATCCAAACGCGATCGCATCTAGCATCAACCGTACACTCAAACCCAAAGGCATCAACGCCGATGTGACGCGGGACAACGGCTGCCTCCACATAATTCTGGAGGCAGACAAAGTACCGGATCAAATGGTATTGGTCGATTTCATCCGCACCGGCATGACGAAGCTGGGACTCGAATCAATTCACACTGTAAAGGTTTACGGGCGTCGAAGAGGTGACGGTGAGCCTGCGTGGGAAGATGAAATTGATCTGATGCCTGCAGATTCAATGCCTTACCCCTTGGATAGTGGAATGCCTGACGAATCTGTAGGTTTAGATGATGTCGAGCCCGAAGAGGAAGACTATTATCAAGAAGGAGAATTCGATCGAGATGACGACGAGGAAGACGAAGACGAAGACGAAGATCAAGCCCCGCCTCCGAAAAAACAATTTCCCAAATGGGTAATACCTGTGGGTATCTTAGTACCTCTGGCGGCGATCGCAGGGCTTTTCTTTACTAAAACTTTCCCCTTCGGCGAATCGAACCCAGAACCGATAGCCCCCGAAGCAGCTTCCCCCTCCCCCCAACCCTCCTCTCCCCCTTCTAAAGCCGCTGCCTCTCCGGGCGCCCCACAGCCAGCCTCCCCTGCACCAAAACCCGCTCCCACTGCTGCTGCGCCAGCAAGCCCAGCCCCAGCTTCTGGGCCAGCAAAACCCGCCGCGCCTAAGCCTGACTCTTGGAGGGAAGCCGTTAACACAGCTCAGAAGGCAGCAATTTCGGCCCAGAAGGCTCAGTCTCAAAATGAGTGGATCGCAGTAGCAAGCGAGTGGCAGCAAGCAGTTAAGCTCATGAGATCCGTACCGTCAACCAGCCCGAACTATCAAAAGGCTCAGCAAAAAGCGGCAGAATATCAGGCTAATCTGATTGTTGCCAACCGTAGGGCGGCAGCAGCGCCTTAAGAGTTTTGAGTTTTGAGTTTTGAGTTGAATACTCGATGTGCTAAAAGTCAAAAGTCAAAAGCCAAAAGTAAAAAATCTTTTTTTACTCAAAGCTTTCTTACCTTTTGACTTTTTTCAATTTTATTAAAATTTCATTGGATTTTACCTATTGCTTTAAGTAGGTCGGCGCCAAAAAACCGAACTATGTTAAAATAAGTAAAGAAAGAGAACACATCTACTGAGGTAACTCAA
>NZ_JAUBTK010000171.1:0-5186 GCF_036702455.1 Microcoleus sp. D2_18a_D3 | reverse complement strand
ATTTTGGCGAACCTTAGCAATGATGTTAGAGTCTAGAATACATAGATAATGTTTTTTGTCAATGCGTAAGTCCTAGAGATTGAGTTCTCAGCAGGCGAATTCTGTTGGCAATGCGATCGGGCTTAAGGTTTTGTGGATCGAGTTTAAGGTTTTGGGTCATTCAACTGGCCCTTTTAATTCCACTGTCAAATTCCAGCTATCGTCAATAATATCTGGAGAATGAGTTGCTAATAAAACATCAAAGTTTGCCAGCTTAATAATTGCTTGCAAATCTTTGAGAAACTCGACTTGCCATGCTATATGCAGCGAAAGTTCGGGTTCGTCAATGAGAACAAGCGAGTTAGCTTGAACTTTGAATAACAACTGGTAAAGCATTACCAGTTCATGCTGTTCTCCAAAAGATAAGTCTGTCGGCGACAAAGGCTTACCATCCGCCGTTGTAAAGGTAAAACCTTTCTCTTTACTGATGCTCATGTTTTTATAGAGAAATCGCTGTTTAATAATTCCTTTGAAAAGTTCTATTTTAGTAGCAAGTTCCTTGAAAACCATGAGTTTTTGTTCTACATCTTCAACATAAACTGACAGAATGTTTTTTGTGACTCCATCAATATTTTGTTCTACTTGGAAATCAGAATTCTCGTCTTTATCTAAAAGACCAGTTTCTCTGAGACGAGAACGCTTTTCCTCAATTTCATTTAATTTGTTGCGAAGTGTTTCCTCTGTTATATCCGAGGGTGCTTTGTTGTTGAAAATTCTCGCAGGAAACGTTCTTTCAAGAGACTGAGACAATGCACCGTATTCAGCTAGTTTTGCTTGAATCTCTTCTACGAGTTCCTGAGAATATATATTAACTGAGGGAATCATTAATGGATGTTTTGTGTCTACCGCTGCTTCAGGAATATTTGAGGGAGTTAACAAGCGCTGAGTTTCTATAAAACGAATATCAATCGAGCTTTTTAGTTCTGATAGCCACTTTGGTTCTTTATTAACTTTTCTTGAGATTAAATGTTTAGTCAAGTCAGTCAAGGCCTTGGCAAGATTTTGAAAGGCGATTGATTCCGAATTTTTAGTTTGTGTTTCTATACCACCTGATGACTGTAGTCTCTCCTCTGTGATATCCAAAGAAACATTTGTTTCTGCCAATGAATCTATTAATAGATTAGGTAAAAATATCTCTGCTTCTGCACCAGGCTTAGAAAAATAAAATGTCAAATCTTTATCTTTTTTATCTTCACTGGTATCAATAGATTTAGTTATTTGCAAATAACTGCCATCATCAAAGTCTATTCTAAATTCTTCAAATGGAATAGTCCGAATTTCTGAGTAACGTGAATTAAAGAATCCATTGATTAGCCTAAGTAATGCTGTTTTACCAAATCCATTCGGACTATGAATAATCGTGATTCTATCTTCCATATTGAGCGAAACCGGATGGTTGAACACTCCAAAAAGTTTAGTGACAAAAATTTTATGGATTCTCATTTTTCCCTCTAGTTATATCAAATCCGTTAGTATTGGAATTATTCATCTCTCTCTTCTCTTCCTCTGTGCTCTGAAGCGTTCTCTGCGGTTAAATCATTCCCATACCTAAAATTCTACCACAACCTCCTCTTTCCCTCCCAACAAACCCTGCGCCGCCTCCAACATACTCTCCGCCACATCTTTCAAATCTTCGCGACTTGCCAGATAAGTTTTCAAAGCTTCTAACGGTTCTATACTATTATTAGCATTCAATTCGGGTAAACGCGGCCTTGCTAACTGACTGACTAATTCCGGCTGGATTGTGTAGCTGTGCGCTTCCCCCAGAAGTGCGTGCAATTCTGCGTTGTCGATTAAATCTAATTGTTCCGATCGCAATTGGTAAATCAATCTCACAACCGCGTCTTGTATCTCTTTCTTGCCAATAGCTTTAACTAACTCGGCTTGCGGGTTTTCCGATTCGGAAACATTCACTTTAATCGTCTGAAACACCCGCACTGGCAAAGTGCAAAATTCCCACTCTGCTTTCCCCCGTTCCAAATTAACTAACACAAAACCTTTATCTTCTTTCTCTTCACTAAAGTCAACTCGTTCGATACTTCCGGGATAAATTACGGGCGGATTGTTGGAAGCATTGAGATTTTGGTGTTTGTGAACGTGACCGAGGGCAACGTAATCAAAACAAGGGCGAGTTAGCATGGAAACGGGTATGTTAAAACCTTTGCCAACTGCTAAAAAACGTTCGGCGCCCAGACTGGCTTTATCTGCCATTAAATGCGCTAAAAGTACGGTTGGTATGTCGGGGTTGAGGCGGCGAATTTCGCCTTCCATTGCGATCGTCAGTTTTTCGGTTAATAATTGGTTAACATCGCCCATAGACAGGCTTTCAGTCTCGGAACGTGTCATTAAGGTCGATCGAGTCAACCAAGGCAATGTTACCACCTGTATGGGCCCGCTGCGGGTTTGAATCAGGTGAGTGTCCAGGCGATCGCCTACAATAAACTTAGGTATCCCCAAAGTCCGATAAATCCCCAAACTCGCGCCACCTTGTCCCTGAGAATGTTGGTCGTGATTTCCTACTAGCAAAACAGTCGGAATTTGCGCCTCCACCAAGCGGCTGAATTGGCGGGCAAAAGCCTCTTTGACAAACGGTGGAGGCGTCGAATCCGGGAAAGCATCGCCGCCGAATATAACTAAATCTACGGGTTCAGAAATTGCTCTATCCATACATTTACTCAGCGTCGCCGCGAAGTCTTCCAGCCGCGTATTTAAACCGGTTTCTGGGTTAATCCGGCCGTGGGAAAAGCCGCTGCCCATGTGAATGTCTGAAAGGTGTAAGATTTTAATCATTGTTTTTTATTTGTAAATTATCTTTTTGGTTCGTAGTGATGACTTCAGTCGTCATCGGTTCGTAGTGATGACTTCAGCCCTCCTTTAGCTTCGGCAGAAAAACTAAAGTCTTTACTAAGAACTAGGTTTAAGGTTTTTGTCAAAGTACAGACGAGAGGAGATTACTACTAAAAATCTTGTTTCATACATCACAATACCATTCCGGGTACTTTTTGATAAACTTGTGCGATCGGGCAGCGAAAATCTATACTCATTAACTCTAACTCATCTGCTTGTCGGTAAATCTGAGAAACCCAATTTCCCTCAGCATTGAGTCGAAAACACTCAATTTTAATCTCAGATTGAGTGATGAGTACGTATTCTTGCAAACTCGCAGAAGTTTGGTAATCGGCAAATTTATCGCCTCTGTCGAAAGCTGCTGTTGAGGGCGACAATACCTCAATCACTAAAGATGGATATAAAATGAAATCTTCAGTAGTTGAGGTATCTCTTTCGTCGCAAGTCACCGCTACGTCAGGATAGTAATAGCAATTTGCCTCTTCCAGTCGGACTTTTATATCTGATGATAAAACTAAGCATGGTGTATTCAGAAGATGATTTCCCAGCAGCCGAACTAAATTACTACCAATAATAATGTGAGGCTTTTTTGCCCCTGTCATTGCATAAACGTGTCCGCGTCTGTATTCGTGTTTGATCGGGCTTACTCGCTCGCCTTCTAAGTACTCTTCTGGAGAAATGTAGAAATTGTTTTTGCTAATAACCATTGATTTTTACTCCGCTGATTTTATCTGATACTATGTGTTGGAACTCGCATATTTGGGGAAGGAAACGGCAGTGCCGTTCCCCTACAAATTTAACAAAACTCCAGAAATCGTGCGTGCCATAATTTGCCACTTTCCGTCAAACCCTGCGATCGCACTTTAATTTTGACACTTTTGGGGTTAGCCTCGTAGAGTCGGGCAATTTCCTGCATTTCCTCCCCGCTAAACCCGGTTCCCACGGTTCCTACTGGGACTAATTTGCCATCAATTTCTTGCGCTACTTTGACGGCGCTAAACGGCCTGCCCGCAACTTTTGTCGCCGTCAAACCCACAATAAACAAATCGTATTCTTGACAGTATTTAGTTCTAACCATCGGATATTTTTTAACATCTTTTCCGCCGACATATTGGCAGTTGTGTAATACCCAAACTTCGCCTTCTTTATTTTCAGATTCTTGCTGATTTGCCAGGACGAGTTTTTCGGCGGTGGTGCGAAATGTCGGTACAACTTCAAAGGCTGGGGATAAATTCGCCAGCATTTCGCCAACTTCAACTCCCGCTGCAATTCGTTCGGATTCTGCCACGGTAGTTAAATCATTGCCTTGGAAAAACAAACTTTTAAAAATGGCATAAATTGCGCTGGGCTGGATTGTGGGAAAACCGCTTTCAATATTAACTGTAGCAGCTTGCGCGCCGGTGCGGTGTTCGCTGCCCGTACAGCTTTTGTAATACAGTTCGCCGTCTAAAATAAAGATGCCAATTTTAGTGGCTATGTCGATTAATGTGCGATCGATCTCAATCGATGCTTGTTGCCGCAGGTTAGTCGATCGCGATTGGTAGTATACTTTATCTGGCGTCGCGATGACCACTACTCGATTGCCGTCGCGCTTTGGCTGTCCCCAATAATCGGGGTTTTCTATGTAATAAGAACGTTCACTGGGCGCGTCCACCGGCTGCATGGTGACAATTCTTCCCGGCTGTAAGTGCGGTGGCAATTCGGCAACAATGGGATTGTTGGCAGTTTCTATTTTTGGGGCGGAAATTGATGATTTAGCAGGAGCGAAATCGGCGGTAGAATTGTTTGGAGGATTTAGGGCGATCGGCTTTTCTCCGGTTTCCAATTCAAATGCTCTTTTCCAAAATCCCAAAGCCATTTCGGGGTATCCTTCCGACTCCGCGCACAGTGCAAAACCAATAACTTTTGCCGTACCAATTCCGCGCCCGTAATCAGCCAAATACTGCACGGCCCCCGCTTCTCCCATCAAGTGCAATCCTCGCGTCACGATGCGATTGTTCCAGCGTTCTCGAATGTCGGCGCTAATTTTTTTAGCTGCTTTTCGCTTGGCTTCTGCGTATTCGGTGCAGTCCATACTGCCTCCTTTGTGTAGGGCTATTTATATACTCTACTAAACATTGATTTATTAGTCAAGTTTTAGGTGACAATTAGGTGGTGTGAATAAATTTAACTCTTTCATTTGTGAACTAGATTTATTTTTTAACCGCAGAGGCGCAGAGGGCACACAGGGTAAGAGCATCTTAATTAAGCTTGACACAAAGGTTCAGAAGAACCTAACATATGATCGGCGAAACAAGAAC
>NZ_JAUBTK010000170.1:0-5322 GCF_036702455.1 Microcoleus sp. D2_18a_D3 | reverse complement strand
ATATTTGCCCAAATGGAATTATCGAGCCGTACCCCAACCTGAGTAATTCATTAAGTTATTTATTTTTCATTCCTTATACTTCCGATCGCCGGAAACTGGCAATTGACCCGAACACGGCTAGAGTGACTGTTGTCGGTACAGTCTCTAGCAACGGTCTGATCTGGGGAGCGGCAACAAAGCCTGCAACTACATCGAGTCCTACAGATGATGTGCGTCAGAAGTTCTTGTATGCTGCTAGTTTGTATCCGCAAGTGGGGGCTGCTATTACTGGTATGCAGGATCAGGGGGGTGGTGTTTTCCGTCAGGAGTTTGAACGGGCGATTATGATCTGGAATGGTCAGCAAGTGACTGTTTATGAGACAAAAGGGCGATCGGTTTCGCCAACTTCCCCGTCTCCCAATCCTCAGCCTGTTAATAATAATAAAAAGCCTGTGTTCCAAACCCAGCCACCCAAGACTTTACCTGGAGTTTACTTTGCCAATAGCATTAATAATTCAGGCTCCAGCCATGCTTCTAGTAGCAGCAGTCCTAGCAATAGTTTTAGTGGTAATATTTCCTCTAACTCCACTTCTAGTTCTGCTAATGCTTCCAGCGCTAGCAACATTTCAGAAAGCACAGGTAATAACAATTGGTACAACTCCTTTAGCGATTGGTACAACTCCTTTAGCGATTGGGGTCATGGCCTTCTTGATGTTGGAGGCTTCTGGCCAGGTTTGGGTGCTATTCCAGATACGATTAATACTGGTTGGTACGGAATTGAAGGGTGGTTTGGTAAAGAAGGAGCCTGGGGAAATGCTGCTTTATCAGGTATGGCTATTCTTCCTCTATTTGGTGATGCTGCTGCTGGAGTTGTTAAAGGTGGAAAGTATATCAACAAGGCTGATGATTTAATTAGAGTTACTAAAAAAATTCTTCCGGGAGAAAGCAATATTTGGACAGGTTTTAAGACCTTTAGAGGAACAACAAAGACCAATGGCTTGAATGGTAAAGAAAGAAGATATTACGAGTGGGACTACACACATAATGATATAGAGATGTATGATCCAAGAGGAAACCATCTGGGTACGATAAATCCGGAAACAGGGTTACTGATTAAAGCTCCTGTAGCTGGTAGAGACATTAAAAATAAAATTAAGTAAAAATTGTCAAATTACAGAATGTTATGAATCATTGTTGTGAAGAAATGAATAGGCACATTTCCGAAGGTGAAGTTGCCATTTGCTACATTCCAAGACTTCGGGAATACGGGATTTTAATTTTAGATGGAGGAAGTGCTAAGCAAAGCATTAAATATTGCCCTTGGTGTGGAAAAGAATTACCAAATAGTCTGTCTGAACAATGGTTCGATGAACTGGAAAAAATAGGGATAGAACCGGGTGATTCACGAATTCCAAAAGAGTTTCTTTCGGATGAATGGTGGACACTAAAAAAAGAGTAAAGCTTTTGTGGAATAATAGGGGCGATCGCCGCTTTGTCATCAGTCAAAAGATGCGATGCTTGGGATTGCAGAAAGCCGATCGCCCTTTCCTCCTCTTTCTCAAAAAAGGGGGATCAATCTCCTAAACTCAAAGTCAGCCCGATCGCCCTTTTGGTTACGAATGTTTTTGCAGGAAAGGGCGATCGCCCTTCATATATACCAGATGCCAAAAGAGCGATCGCCCTTTTGGAATAAGTCAAAAAGTGCGATCGCTTTTTGGCTATTTTTGGCTATATGGAAAGGGCGATCACTCTTGTGGATGGTCAGGGGCGATCAATGGCAATCTCTACCAATTAATTACCGTTAAACTTGTTACCTTTGCAAACTCTCGATCGGCTGTCACCAAAGTTGCTGAATTTTGGATTGCCATTGCTGCAATAACCGCATCCGGTAGTTTCAAGCGATGTTGCTGGCGAATCTCAATGATTTTCTCAATCAAAACAGCATCCATCGCTACTAAACCAAGAACCTCCACTCGTTGCAGAAACTCCTCAAAAATCTGACCATCGTCTTGAGTCAACCCAGGAAATACCAGAAACTCAATTTTGCTAATAACTGAAACTCCAATCCAATCCGCATCTTTAAGTAATTCAATGAGTTGAATATTCCCTTGAAGCAAAGCTACGATCGCATTCGTATCCAACACATAGCGATTACCACTCATCGCGTAGATTCCTCTGCATTGTTACTGCATCTCCCCGCCAAGTTAATCGCCCCACCAAATCAGAGAAATCATAGCTGGGTTTCTGGTTCCCGTCAGACGAAACCGGATTCAAAACAACTAAAACTTCCCGTTCTTTTAGCAATCGTAATGCCGCCCCTACCACTTCAGAAGCTGATGAGTACCTACCGTTTTTGACTGTTGACCGAACAAACTGCTCTAGTTCAGGAGTTAAGGATATATTCATGATGTTGAGTCACCTATTTGAGTCAACTACTACCCTCCATAATAACAAAAGTTATCAAATTTTGTTATTTAACATTTTTGGCTGCGGGAAGATGGCGCGATTACCCCGATCTTTTTGCTAAAATATAAGTAAGCACAACGACTGAATTATGCAGCCTAATATTTTTTATCCGATCGAGGCGATCGCATCGGGCCACCCATTCAACTCCCCTCCCTTCATGTCCCCCCCTTCTTAAGGGGGGCTAGGGGGGATCTGGCCTCAAAAATCACCCTCAATCAAACCCAACAACTCCCCACAAACCCCCTCAAAACTCTGCAACACCTCAACATTCTAAAACCTGACAACCTTCAATCCATACCCCTCTAAAATCCCGGTTCTTTCTGCATCATATAGTTTCCCTTGTTACGTAAAATGACTCGGCCCATCAATCTCAATTACTAACAGTAAAGCCGCACAATAAAAATCTACGATAAAATTGTCGAGCGGTCTTTTGGTATAGAAAGGTCGATCGCTCAGAAGAATCGGGTCTTATTTCTCAGCGAGCAACATGATGAATAGATTCAATATATCGCTCAATTTCCTCCTCTGTGCAACTAATTCCCTTCTGCCAAAGTTCATATTCACTGATATCTATCTCATCATTCCAAACCAGTGCATAACCACCAGGTTCAACTGTAAAATTTCGGAAAAACCCAGGATTACTTAAGGTCGTAAACATCGGATTATCTAATAACTTAGAGATGTCGTATTTTTTAAATTCTAGATTGGTAAACTTAACCATCAATGTGCGGTCGTCAATAGCTTTAGCCGAAACAATGCGTTCAGGTTTCATAAACATATCAGAGTTATTTTAATGGTGGAAGTTTACTAAATTCTTGGCTATTCCACATATCCAGCAGTTCTTTCTGGTACAACGTAGCCCATTCTATTACCAGCTTTTGGGCCCGATTCGGTAAATCTCCTTCTATAATTTCTAAAGACTCAATACCGATCAAAGCGTTGTACTCACCGTAAACTGCGTGAAAATGAGGAGGTGGGTGATCCCCAAAGAAAATTTTGATGATTATTCCGTAAAATCATGCAACTTCTGGCCTAAAGGTTCTTTAAAGAATGATACGAGGACTATTATAGCCGAGCCAAGGAGACAATATTAGTTTATCCCAAATCATGTCTACTCGACAACTAGAGCGAGATCCCTTTTTGGCAGGGAAAGGTCGATTGCTCTTTTTGATATGGAAAGGTCGATCGCTCTTTTGGGATGGAAAGGTCGATCCCTCTTTTTTACGAATCGCGCGATCGATCGATATTGAGTCAACTTTTCCATAGTACAATTAAAGTATGCAGCCTAATATTTTATCCGATCGCCGCGATCGCATCGGGCCACCCATTCAACTCTCCTCCCTCATGTCCCCCCCTTCTTAAGGGGGGCTAGGGGGGATCTGGCCTCAAAAATCACCCTCAATTAAACCCAACAACTCCCCACAAACCCCCTCAAAACTCTGCAACACCTCAACATTCGTAAACCTAACAACCTTCAATCCATACCCCTGTAAAATCCCGGTTCTTTCTGCATCATATAGTTCCCTTCTTCCGTAAAATGACTCTCCCCATCAATCTCAATTCCTAACTGTAAAGCCGCACAATAAAAATCTACGATAAAATTGTCGATGGGGCGCTGTCTCAAAACTCGAAATGGGAAATTTCTCAGAAAATCCTGCCACAGTTTTTTTTCCGCTGGAGTGGGATTTTTCCGCAGTTGTTTGGCGATGGGGATGAGTTTTGGGTTGTAGGGTAGGTGGAAGTTGGAGTCGTTTAGTTTTGGCATGATCCCCCCGAATCTTGGCTAGATCACCCTGGCACCCCCCTTCTTAAGGGGGGGACAAGATGTTAGTTGAAATTCTCGGTTGAGTTGGTTAGTCTTGGAATGAACATCCAGTCCCCCCCTTAAGAAGGGGGGGACTGGATGTTCATTGAAATTGTCGGCGGAGGGGCGATATTTAGGGAATAGTTTCAGAATTAGTTGATCTCAAATGATGTCTACTTGACAATTAGGGTTCTCGCCCTTTTGGAATAAGTCAAAACGTGCGATCGCTTTTTGGCTATTTTTGGCTATATGGAAAGGGATCTCGGTCTTGTCGATGGACAGGGGCGATCGCTTTTTGGGAATGGAGAAGGCGATTGCTAAATCAGTTAGGAATGCGAGCACGTTGAGCAAATTCAATTAAACTTCAGTAAAATAAGACAGAGCCATCTGAGCCTCCCAATCTAACTGACCATGCAAACTTTAACATTTGACAGCATCTTAGACGCGATCGAAACATTGTCTGTAGACGAACAAACCAATCTGCTTGTCATCATGCACCGCAGACTTAGCGATCGCCGTCGCACCGAAATTGCCGCTAATATCGCACAAGGAAAGCAGGATTATCAATCTGGCAACGTCTTTCGAGGTACAGTTGATGAAGCGATCGCGGAGTTAAACAGTTGAAAAATTATCACCTTTGCTCCCTCATTTAAACGTGCCTACAAAGCCCTCATCCGCAAACACCCGGAACTACAGTCCAAAGTTGAAGCTGTCTTGAGAGTTTTGGCAGAAAACTCTTTTGAACCATCACTGCAAACACACAAACTCAAAGGTCAATTAGCTGGCTCTTGGGCTTGTACAGTGGAATATGACTGTCGGATTGTATTTGATTTTGTTAAAAATCCAGAGTTGGGAGATGAATAAATTCTCTTGCTAGACATTGGCAGTCATGATGAGGTGTATTGAAAATGCTTGCTTATGCGATCGCCTGTTTATATCTGCCACAGTCGAGGGCGATCGCCTCGATGATCGCATCGGGCCACCCATTCAACTGGTTGAGTCGAGGGGGGATATTATTCCCCGCCCCTCTCAGTTAATTAGAGTCGATGCCTGTGTTACCACAGGACACCTCT
>NZ_JAUBTK010000169.1:0-5459 GCF_036702455.1 Microcoleus sp. D2_18a_D3 | reverse complement strand
ATATTTTGACATATTTTTTCAATTTTTTTGACTGATTTAGCTATTGATTTAGCATACCAAGTAAGGAAGAACCTAAATCGAGCATTACTTAAAACTCTAGAAAAGGCGATCGCCTAAGTTTAAACAAATTTTAATAGAGGCGATTACAACAGGATAGTCGATCGCCAAACCAAGGAAACCATAGATCGAGTTTGCGGTAATAATAAAAAGGTGACAATTGCAACCGAAGGCGAGCCAAAAAAATGTCAAAATTAGTCAGAGACGCTCCTCCCCATCGCGCAATGGAACCGGGTTTCTTGTTCCCACTTTCCGAGATTACCTGACATGATTACGTTAATAAACCCGGTTTATGTGTAAGTTTTGTTAGCATTATTCTCAATAATTGAGAAGAAAAGAAGTAGCAAATTCTGCCAATTTTTCAGTAAATATACGGGAGCTAAGATGGTCGATTGACCTCCAAATCTCGAAAAAATACGGAAATGCAGCGTGAGTAGCTGCTAAGTGCTAGCAGAAGGAGGAGAATATGTTCTTTGCCTTTTTGAGTTACCAGGCTCAACTTGCAGAGCGCTATTGAGATGCCATAAACCTCGATAACAAACCGCAAAATAACTAAAGAAAAAGCATTATGTTTCATGAATACCTGTATCACGAAGTCTGCAACCTGCGCGAGAAACTAGCTCACCTAGAAAGAGAAACGCAGTCTCAAACCTGGTTCAAAAAGCTGCAAGCGCTGATGGGAGTTATTAGCAAAATTCGCGAATCCCTAGACTTAGAAACAATATTCAAAATCACAGCCACCGAAGTTCGGCAACTCCTAAATGCCGATCGAGTCGCCATCTATCGCTTCTTTCCCGAATCCGAATTGAACGAGGGCGAAGTAGTGTCCGAAGACGTACTGCCCCAATACAGCCCATCTTTGGGAGCCAAAATCCGCGACTACTGCTTCGGCGAACAATTTGCAGCCAAATACACCAAAGGATACGTTCAAGCAGTCACGGATATTTACAAAGCCCGGTTGAGCCCTTGTCACCTCAAAATCCTCAAGCGGTTTCAAATCCGAGCCAACTTAGTCGTACCGCTGCTGCAAGGGCAACACCTGTGGGGATTGCTGTGCATTCACTCCTGCGGTCAACCCCGCCAGTGGCAAGAAGACGAAATCGAATTTGCCAGACAAGTAGGAGACCATTTAGCACTTGCCATCCACCAAGCCGAACTGCACTTGCAAACCCAGAGGCAAATAGCACAAATTGAAGCGGCACAGCAGAAACTCCGCGACAGCGAGCAAAAATATCACCAAATTCTCGATTCGATCGCCGATATGGTATTAGTCAAAGGCCCCCAATCGAAAATCGTCTGGGCAAATCAAGCATTCCGCGATTATTACGGCATGACTCAAGAGGAACTTCAAGACATCGTAGACGCACCTTTCGCCGATCCCGACAATACTCTCCAGTACGTCAGAGATGACGCCTTCGTATTTGACACCGGGCACACTCTGCAAATTTCCGAAGAACCGGTGACGCGGCACGACGGAGAAGTGCGGCTGTTCAGTACCGTCAAAACACCCATCCGTAATCAAGACGGCCAAGTTGCAATGACTGTCGGCGTCTCCCGCGACATGACGGAACGCAAACAAGCAGAAGAAGCCGTCAAAGCCAGCGAAACCAAATACCGCAGCCTGGTAGAAACCTCCCAAGACATGATTTGGTCGGTCGATGCTTCAGGACGCTACACCTTCGTCAACCCAGCAGTTAAGTATATCTACGGTTACGAACCAGAAGAAATGATCGGTAGGCCGTTCTCCGACTTTGCGACACCAGAACAAAGCCAGAAAGATTTAGAAGCTTTCGCCCGCCTGTTTGCCGGAGAATCAATTTTCCAGTACGAAAGCACTCAAATCGCCAAAGACGGCAGCATGAAACATTTGATGTTTAACGCGATCGCCCTCTACGACGAAACCGGAAACTTCCTCGGCACCACCGGTACAGCCACCGACATTACCGATCGCAAGCGAGCAGAAGCAGCCTTACAACACGCCAACGCAGAACTAGAGCGCAGAGTAGAAGCACGCACGGCCGAACTGCGCCAGACTTTTTCCGCACTCAGTGCCAGCGAAACCAAGTTTCGGACGATCGCAGCCACCATCCCCGGATCTCTGTTCCAATTTTGCAGCAGGCAGGGAGTGTGGAGAGTTGACTACATGAGCGATCGCATCTTCGATATCAGCGGCATCACAGCAGCAGAAATGATGCGAGACATGAATACATTCATTTCCCGCGTCCACCCCGAAGACTTGGAAAGCTACATCGCTTCCGTCAACGAAGCGGTAGAAAATCTCTCTCCCTGGCACTACGAAGGGCGGTTAGTCAAGCCCGACGGTGAGATTCGCTGGTGGCAGGGCGACTCCATGCCCACCCGCAACGAGAACGGCGAAATCGTATTTTCCGGCGTCGCGTTCGACATTACCGATCGCAAAGTTGCCGAAACCGCCATCCGCGAGAGCCAGCGGCAGCTCAAAGAAGCCCAGAGGCTCGCCCACGTCGGCAATTGGGAACTCGACGCAGCCACCGGAACCATCACTTGGTCGGAAGAACTTTTCCGCATCTTCGGGCTCGAACCGGCCGAAAGTGCGCCCAACCTAGCCCAACAGGTCGCTCTGATCCATCCAGAAGATTTGGAATTGTGGCAGACTCAAGTGCAGCGGGGACTCGAAGCGGGCATCCCCTTCGATTTTGACTTGCGCCTTTACCGTCCCGACGGCACGCTGCGGCATCTCAACGCCTTGGGTCGCGCTGAAACCGATGCCAGTGGCAAGGTGGTAAAAATGTTCGGTACGGCGATCGACATTACCGATCGCAAAGCCGCCGAAGCAGCACTGCGGCAAGCAGCCGCCGAGTTAGAAGACAGAGTGAGCGATCGCACGGCCGAACTGTCCGAAGCAGTCACGCAATTAGAACAAGAAATTGGCGATCGAAAACTTGCAGAAGCAGCCCTGCAAGTTTCCGAGCAAAACCTGCGGACAATCTTTAACAATGTCTACGATGCTATCTTCATTCACGACTTAGAAGGCAACATTCTCGATGTCAATAATCGGATGTTAGAAATGTACGGAGTGAGCCAGGAACAAGCAACAAAATTATCATTTAAAAACGACTATTCAAGTGGCGACAATCCCATTGAACAAATGGAAGAACTTTGGGAAAGAGTATTAGCAGGCGAAACAGGTCGCGTGGAATGGAAAGCGAGGCGTCCCAACGACGGTTCAACCTTTGATGCAGAAATTGCCCTGTCCAGAATTCATCTCAACGGGAATCTCAGCGTCATTGCCAACGTCCGAGATATTAGCGATCGCAAACAGGCAGAAGCAGAACTGCAACACGCTCAAAATTTTATGGAATCCGTACTCAAAACCATACCCGTCGCAGTATTTGGCAAAGAAGCAGAAGAGTTGCGATTTGTACTGTGGAATCCAGTCGCCGAAGAGGTAATGGGTTTCCCCGCTGCTGAAGTTATGGGCAAAAATGATTACGACTTTTTCCCCAGAGAACAAGCCGACTTTTTCACCACCAAAGACCGGGAAGTGCTCGCCAGCGGGCAAATTTTAGACATTCCCGAAGAAGTGATTCAAACAAAAGAAGGCGAGAATCGCATATTTCATACCAAGAAAACCGCAATTCTCGATCGAGAAGGCAATCCCCAATATTTATTAGCAGTTACTGAAGACATTACTGAGCGCAAGCGGGGAGAAATTGCTTTGAAGCAATCGGAAGCCCGACTCAGACAGCAGGCCGAACGAGAAAAATTGCTCAACAACCTCACTACTCAAATCCGCAATTCCCTCGACTTCGACAGCATCGTTACAGTCGCAGTTAAGGAAATTCGCGCTTTCCTGCAGATCGATCGTTGCAATTTTGCCTGGTATCGCGACGACGGAGAGGAGCCTTTCTGGGAAATTATTAAAGAATCTCGCCTTCGGGAACTTCCCGATTTAACAGGTAGCTATCAAGCTTCCGACTTCGGTCCTGTGGGAGAAAAAGTATTGCAGATGGAAATGCTGCGGGTGGATGATGTCGAAACAGTCGCAGATCCTGTTTGGAAACAAATCGTTCGATCGATGGGCTACCAATCTGTATTAATCATTCCCATGCAGGCACTTTCTGGGGTAATAAGTGCAGTTAGCTGCTGCTCCTGCTGTTCTGTACGACCCTGGAGCGACAGCGAAGTAGAATTGTTGCAATCGATTACAGTTCAATTGGCGATCGCCCTCAACCAAGCCGATCTTTACGCCCAAACTCGCAATAAAGCTCTCGAATTAGAACAAACATTACAGAAATTAACCAGCACTCAATCGCAGTTAATTCAAAATGAAAAAATGTCAAGTCTCGGTCAACTTGTGGCAGGAGTCGCCCACGAAATCAACAACCCAGTTAACTTTATTTACGGCAACCTCACCCACGCCAACGACTATACCCAAGACTTGCTACACCTGATCGAACTTTACCAAAATCACTATCCCGATCCAGTCCCGGAAATTCAAGAAGAAGTAGACCATATTGAACTCGACTTTCTGATGGAAGACTTGCCAAAGTTGCTTTCTTCAATGAAAGTCGGTGCAGACAGAATTCAACAAATTGTTGCTTCTCTCCGCACATTTTCCCGCATGGACGAAGCGGAAATGAAAGCAGTCAACATTCACGACGGCATAGATAGCACCCTGATGATTTTGCAGCACCGGCTCAAAGCTAAACACAATCATCCAGAAATTGAGGTGATTAAAGAATACGCTCAACTGCCCTTAGTAGAATGTTATGCCGGACAGTTAAATCAAGTATTTATGAACATCTTGAGCAATGCTTTAGATGCTTTGGAAGAACGGGATCTGCGCCGTTCTGCTGAGGAAATGCGGAAACACCCTAGCAACATCCGCATCCGCACTGAAATATCGCCAGCGGGCAAAGTAATCATTCGGATTGCTGACAACGGGCCGGGAATACCGGAGACTGTCGGCACTCGTCTTTTTGACCCGTTTTTTACCACTAAACCTGTGGGTAAAGGCACTGGGATGGGCTTGTCAATTAGCTATCAAATTGTTACAGACAGACACAACGGGTCGCTGAAATGCACTTCTTCGCCCGGACAGGGTACAGAATTGGCGATCGAGATTCCCCTCAAAGCTAATTGTTAATAGGGAATTGGTAAGTTGTAATTGGCAATTGGCAATTGCGAAAGCGTTACTGTGCGTCATTCGATTTTAGATTTTAGATTTTAGATTTTGGATTGACTTGCGCGAGATAAATGCGGGGGCTTGAGGATTTTCGATTTTCGATGTTGGATTGATTCCACGGATAAACCACGTGGCGGGTACCATCAAGAAATTCGTGGTCATACCATTTTTTTAAAGATGTGATAGAGATAAAGCCTGTAAAATCCAGGACCATCCGGTGAGAAATCCAATGACG
>NZ_JAUBTK010000168.1:0-5646 GCF_036702455.1 Microcoleus sp. D2_18a_D3 | reverse complement strand
TTGAAAACTACAAAAATAGATGTTTACTTACTTGGCATTTTAATTGTTAGTTTGGCATACCAAGTAAGGAAGAACCTATAAGGGTAGAGCTATAAAAACACCGATGACACTCACCCTCACTCTGACACCAGAAATAGAGCAATACTTAACACAAAGAGCTCAAGAGCAAGGGCTTTCGACAGAGGCATACACTCGGCAACTGCTGACCGAATATATTCTGCGAAAACAAAAGCAGGTAAAATTGGTTAATCTGCTTCAGTCTTGGAGGGATGAAGAAGATGCCGAAGAGCAGCAAGAAACAGGTGAGTATCTGATTCATGCTCTTGACGAAGATCGTTTATCTGAACGCAAGCTATTTCCTATCGAATTAAAAGGTGTAACTTGGTGAGCAGAGTCGTTTTTCTGGATGCAGGACCAATTGGTTTAGTTACTAATCCAAAGCTATCTCCTGAAAGCACTCTTTGTACTCGCTGGTTGCAAGCACTTATTATATCCGATACTCGAGTTATTATTCCCGAAATAGCCGATTATGAAGTTCGCCGATAATTGCTGCGGGCAAATAAGGTAAAGGGTATTGCTCGATTAGATGAATTAGCTAACTCGCTAGAGTATTTACCCATTACAACTGCTGCTATGCGACAAGCTGCGATGTTTTGGACACAAGCTCGTCAGCAAGGACAACCGACAGCAGGTGATAAGACGATTGACAGCGATATGATTTTGGCAGCACAGGCGACGACTCTTGATGTTGTGGATGTTGTAATCGCGACAACAAATGTTGGTCATCTTTCTAGGTTTGCTCCAGCCGATTTATGGCGAAACATCAATCTCGGTTGAGACTCTGGCGCTGATTGGAGAGATAGCTAAGGCAATAAAGGCGCGATCGCAGTTTATCAATCTAACCGATGAATTCCAACGATCGCAAAACCAAACTAGAATACGGGGATTTTCAAACACCGCTGGAATTAGCCGAGATGGTGTGTCGGAAATTGATAGAACTTGATGTTAACCCCAAAGTCATCATTGAGCCAACTTGCGGGATAGGTAATTTCATTAAAGCTGCTGCAAATTCGTTTCCATCCGCCAGCAAGATTATCGGAGTTGAAATCAATCAAAGTTATTTAATAGAATTAAGAGCTAAGCATGAATTGTTACAGGATAAAAGATGTGAGGTTAAGCACGGAGATTTTTTTGAGTTTGACTGGACATCATTAATCAACCAATTTAATCATATGGTGCTGGTTCTTGGCAACTTTCCTTGGGTAACAAACTCACAACAAGGAACTATTGGCAGTGAAAACTTGCCGAAGAAAAGTAATTTTCAAAAGCACACTGGCTTAGACGCACTAACAGGTAAAAGTAACTTCGATATCTCAGAATGGATGCTGATCCATGCGATACAATGGTTGCAAAATCGTGACGCCACTCTGGCAATGCTTTGCAAGACTTCCGTGGCGAGAAAGTTATTGAGTTACATTCATTCAAAACAACTTAATCTCGCTAGCTGTGCAACTTACAAAATAGATGCTAAAAAGTATTTTGATGCAAATGTTGATGCCTGGGGAGCATCTCATATTTGTAAAAATACTTCTTCTGGCTCCTTCCTTCTTCTGGCTCCTTCCTTCTTCCTCTTTCCTTCTTCCTCTTTCCTTCTGCCTCCTGCCTCCTGCCTCCTGCCTCAAAACTCCAATTTCTAGCGGAGGGCTGCAAAGGTGAGATGCTCCCGATGCCTGTCTGTTATTCTGCAAGTTTGACTCAAGTTCACAAAACTACTTCTGCGAAGTATTTAGTAGTTTAGAAAGTTCTGACTCCCATCGAATCGGATATCACAACAATCTCCTGGTTAAGGATATAGATGCTTTTAGTAAATTGAGTGATTTATATGCGGTGAATTCAGGTGCAAAATGGCGATCTGGCGTCAAACATGACTGCTCGAATGTGAGGGAGTTTCGGAAAAGTGACACTTATTTTCTATATACCTTGGGAGAAGTTGCTGACATTGAGAAAACTTATCTTTTTCCGCTGCTCGAAGGCTCTGGTGTTGCTCAAAATCGAATAAATGCTACAGATCCATATATGCTAATTACTCAAAAATTTATCGGGAAATCAACCGAAAATCTCAAAAAAATTGCTCCAAAAACTGGGCAATATTTGGAGGATCGCGGGCATTATCTAGATAAACTGCGATCGCCCCTTCCTCTTGTCCCGCACCCTCAATGACCGAAAAAAAGGGATACAAGCCCCGTCTTTCTAGGACGGCTTTTTTCGCGTCTCTAATCCTCTAATTAATGCCCTGAGTGCGTTCAACACACTCTAAGGCTGGTGCGTTTCGCTTTGCTCAACACACCCTACGGGTTTAAGTTTGACGCGCCACTACCAGGTGCTACAATTTGCTTGAGAACGCGGTCTAAGGCCTTGGGGTTATCCAGATCCACCGCTTGTAGCAGGCCCGAATCCACCAGTGCCGAGGCCCGTTCGTCTTTCACCGTTCCATTCAACGCCGCCACCAAAATATCCGCCGTCCTTCCGCTGCCTGCGATCACCACGATCGGGCGCTGTGCTTCCACGCTCTGGGCTGCATCCTTCCAGGTAATTTCGCCCCCATTGATTAAAATGGTGACAGAGGGCAAACCACCGGATAGGACACTGCCGATTTGCGCCATCCAGGGAGACTCATCCCCCCATTGCGAACCCGGAACCAGAATAAAATGGGTGTGATAGGGTTCTAAGCCACAGGCATCTTCTGCTGGAGGTGGCTGGTTCGGTAATGTTGCCAGACCGACGCAGGTAACCCCAATCAGGGGAAAGGTTCCACCCATTTGCGATCGCGCCTCCCCCATCATTTGCATTACCCCAGCATCAGTCCCGCCATCGATGACATAGGCATTTAAAGACTCGGCGAGGGGAGCCAGAACCGTTAGAAAGAGCGATCGCAGCCGTTCCCGATCGACGGGGCTGAGTTTACTGGCACCGCCAACCACCACCATGACCGGACGCGGACTAGAGAGTCCCAGTTGCTCTAGAGTTAACGTCAGGTCGGCATGGGCTTGAGAATAGAGAGCTTTTGCCGTCAGACCGTTGGAAAATTCGATCGAGAAAGATTCTTGCATGGAAAAAATACAACTCAGGATAAGAGAATCGCTTCCGGGGAAATACTTATTATGTCCTGAAAAGAAGGCCTATTGCTTCAATCGGGCCTTGCCGTTGTTTTTTGTAATTATCCGCTCTCGATTCACCAGAAATTGGGCATTTTGGGTGTCGTTCCAGACCGATTGCTGACAGGTTTTAGCCGCATCTTTAGCTACCTCGATCGTTTCAGCATCTTCTTTGAGCAGCGTTTCCGGTGCAACTAAGATTGGATGCGCGATTAACCGATTGCACGCCACCTCCAGCCAATCTTGCCAATTGCCACCGCGCAACAGGCGAACCGTCTTGTCATCACCGCCACTGACGATCGTCTTGCCTTCCGGACTAAATGCCACTGACCTGACTATATCCTCGTGCCCTTTGAAGGGTTGACCGATCGCTTTGCCAGAGGTGTCCCACAGCCGAACCGTCTTGTCCTCACCGCCACTGACGATCGTCTTGCCGTCGGGACTAAATGCCACTGAGTTGACCGTACCCTCATGCCCTTTGAAGGGCTGACCGATCCCTTTGCCAGAGCGTTCCCACAGGCGAATTGTCCCGTCCGAACTGCCACTGACGATCGTCTTGCCGTCGGGACTAAATGCCACGGACAAGACGAAATTCTCATGCCCTTTGAAGGGTTGACCGATGGCTTTGCCAGAGATATCCCACAGCCGAACGGTCTCATCACTACCGCCACTGACGATCGTCTTGCCGTCGGGGCTAAATGCCACTGAGTTGACCGTACCCTCATGCCCTTTGAAGGGCTGACCGATCCCTTTGCCAGAGATATCCCACAGGCGAACCGTCTTGTCCCAACTGCCACTGACGATCGTCTTGCCGTCGGGACTAAATGCCACTGAGTTGACCGTACCCTCATGCCCTTTGAAGGGCTGACCGATCCCTTTGCCAGAGCGTTCCCACAGGCGAACCGTCCTGTCCGAACTGCCACTGACGATCGTCTTGCCGTCGGGACTAAATGCCACGGACAAGACCCAACTCTCATGCCCTTTGAAGGGCTGACCGATCGCTTTGCCAGAGATATCCCACAGCCGAACCGTCTTGTCCCAACTGCCACTGACGATCGTCTTGCCGTCGGGACTAAATGCCACTGAGTTGACCGTACCCTCATGCCCTTTGAAGGGCTGACCGATCCCTTTGCCAGAGCGTTCCCACAGGCGAACCGTCCTGTCCGAACTGCCACTGACGATCGTCTTGCCGTCGGGACTAAATGCCACTGAGTTGACCCTACTCTCATGCCTTTTGAAGGGTTGACGGATCGCTTTGCCAGAGGTGTCCCACAGCCGAACCGTCTTGTCATCACCGCCACTGACGATCGTCTTGCCGTCGGGACTAAATGCCACTGAGTTGACCCTACTCTCATGCCCTTTGAAGGGCTGACCGATCGCTTTGCCAGAGGTGTCCCACAGCCGAACGGTCTCATCACTACCGCCACTGACGATTGTCTTGCCGTCGGGACTAAATGCCACGGACAAGACCCTACTCTCATGCCTTTTGAAGGGTTGACGGATCGCTTTGCCAGAGGTGTCCCACAGCCGAACCGTCTTGTCATCACCGCCACTGACGATCGTCTTGCCGTCGGGACTAAATGCCACTGAGAAGACCGTACCCTCATGCCCTTTGAAGGGTTGACCGATCGCTTTGCCAGAGGTGTCCCACAGCCGAACGGTCTCATCACTACCGCCACTGACGATCGTCTTGCCGTCGGGACTAAATGCCACTGACCAGATCCGACTCTTATGCCCTTTGAAGGGCTGACCGATCGCTTTGCCAGAGGTGTCCCACAGCCGAACCGTCTCGTCATCACCGCCACTGACGATCGTCTTGCCGTCGGGACTAAATGCCACTGAGAAGACCGTACCCTCATGCCCTTTGAAGGGTTGACCGATGGCTTTGCCAGAGGTATCCCACAGGCGAATTGTCCCGTCCGAACTGCCACTGACGATCGTCTTGCCATCCCGGATCAATGCCACTGACATGACGCTACCCCCATCCCCTTGTAAGAGATTTCGTTCTCTGGCATCCCCGCTGGCATCTCGTAAACTAGACTGCACTTGGGGCAGAACAGTCTGTGATGTAAATAATGACGATTTGCTTTCGCCTGTGGCTTGAATCGCCAGAATGAGTGCTTCCACTGGATCGATCGGGAGCAATAACTGAGCGCGGGCGGCATTTTCGCGCAGCGTCGCAATGGTGGCAATTCTTTGAGCGTTCAACCAAAGACCCGTCACTACCCCCATCACACTCACAACTGCCCCGGTTAGCAACAGCCGATTTTGGCGCTTATGCCCTCGACTTTTGGCAATATATGCCTTTTGTAACTCCGTCGCGGCGGGCTGTTTCTTTTGTGCTTGAGTCTCCTTGAGCCAAACTTCGGCAACTGCCAATTCACTTCCCCGCAACAATAAATCTTTTGTCTTCTTTTTTTGGGTTCTTCCTTACTTGGTATGCTAAATCAATAGCTAAATCAGTCAAAAAAATTGAAAAAATATGTCAAAA